>JANQGB010001501.1 GCA_028277545.1 Phycisphaerae bacterium
CGTCGAAGCAACCGGTACCGGCGCCTGGTACTGGATCGCGCCGCCCGAATACCGCGGCGACTTCTCCGCAGCGTACGGTCGCTTCCTCAAGTTCGATCTGAATAACGACGACACGGGCGGCAGTCGCAACCTGGCCAAACTGGTGATCCTGGACGGCGGTGGACACTCGATCTTCTTCGACGGGTCCTACGCCGCTGATCCTAGTTGGACCAGTTACTCCATCCGGCTGGACGAGACGGAGCTGTGGTTGAACACGGCGGACAATCAGCGAGTGACTAAAGACGTCATCGAATCCGTACTGGCGGACCTGCAGCAGGTCAAGATTCGCGGCTGGCACCTCAGCACCGCGACCGGGGGCGGTGGCCTGGACAACGTCAGCATCCAGACCGCCGAACCGAGCGAACCGCCCCCGAACCAGGATGTCTTTTCGGGCTTCGACACCGGCCCGGAAGGCTGGGCGGTGGCGTCTGGCAGCTTCGATCGCACCGGCGTCGCGGTCTTCAACGCGTCCGGCGGCAGTCCCGGCGGTCAACTGGAAGCCACCGGCAAAGACGCCTGGCACTGGATCGCGCCGCCTGCGTATCGCGGTGACTTCTCCGCCTCGTACGGCAAGACGCTGAGCTTCGACCTGAACAACGACACGCTCTCCGGCTGTCGCAACCTGACGCGTCTGGTGGTGCTCAACGGCGGTGGCCACTCCCTGGCCCTGGCCGGTGCCTACGAGGCCGCCCTGGCCTGGACCCACTACTCCGTCCGGCTGGACGAAACCGAGGAGTGGTTCGACGAGGGCACCGGCGTCCGGGCAACGAGCGACGTGATGCAGGCGGTGTTGGAGGACTTGACCCAAATCCGAATCCGAGGCTGGCACCTCTGCACGGCCACCGGAACCGGAGGGCTGGACAACGTCCTGCTGAAGGTCACCGACGAGCCGCCGCCCTCCCCCGACGGACCGGTAGCCTTCACCTTCGACACCAACGACGAAGGCTGGACCGTAGCCGGCGGCAGCCTGGGCCGTAGCGGACCGGTCTTGCACACTGTTGATCTGCTAGGCGGCTCGATCGAGACCGCCGGCTCTGATGCCTGGTACTGGCTGGCACCGAGCAGCGCCCTGGGTGATGTCTCCAGCGCTTACGGCAAGCAGCTGCAGTTCGATCTGCGTAACGATGCCCCGCAGTCCTGCCGAAACGGGAGCCAGTTCGTCGTGCTGGAAGGCGGCGGTCACCGAATATACTTCGACATCATTGCTGACTTCGCGCCCGGGCCGGATTGGACCAGTTACAGCATCACGCTGTCCGAGACCGAGCTCTGGTTTGACGAGACCAACAACCGAGTAAGCCGCGACGTCATGCTCGAGGTTCTCGGCAACCTGGGGCAGCTCAAGATCAAGGGCTGGCTGCCCTGCACGTCAACCGGCACGGGAGGTCTGGACAACGTTGTGTTGCCTACCGAGTAAGGCCGAGCCTGTCTCAGGAGCGTGCCGGCAAGGCCGCGCGGGCGGACCAGGCGTCGAAAGCCGCATTACGCTCGCGTGCTGGGCAACCTCGTCTGAGCAATGGGACTCGCGTGCCACGGCCGGTAGCGATCTCCACCCAACGGAAGGACGTCGCCAGACATACGATGACTAGCGCCACACCGCCAGCGGACTCGGTGACACGCATCGACGGTTATGACGTTGCCCGCGCCCTGGCGGTCTTTGGCATGGTGATAGTCAACTTCGAGGTTGTCATGGGCGCCGGCCAGAAAGGGCCTCCATGGCTGGTCTGGCTCGTAGGGTGTCTGGAGGGCCGAGCGGCAGCCACCTTCGTCGTCCTGGCTGGCGTGGGGATGTCGCTCCTCTCCCGGAACGCCCGGCAGGGTCCGGACAGACAGGCCCTGCGCACGGTGCGGGCCACGATTCTGCGTCGCTGCCTGTTCCTGTTTGTGGTCGGGCTGCTCTACTCCCCCATCTGGCCGGCGGACATCCTCCACTTCTACGCCGTCTACATGGCAGTGGGCGCCGCGTTCCTTGCCGTATCCGGACGGCGGCTCTGGATCGTGACGGCGGTTCTGGCAGTCGGTTTCGTCGTCTTGTGCGGCGTCCTGGACTACGAAGCGGAGTGGAACTGGGATACGCTCGAATACCGCGGCTTCTGGACCGCTGGCGGGCTGGTCAAGCACCTGTTGTTCAACGGATTCCATCCCGCCATCCCCTGGACCGGTTTCTTCCTGGCAGGCATGTGGCTCGGCAGGCTGGACTTGCGACAGCTACCCCAGCGTCGCCGGGTGATGTTCGCCGGCCTGGCAGTAGCGGCTTCGGCGGAGCTGGTCTCAACCATCCTGACCAGGCTGCCGGGCCTGAACAAGGCCATGGACCGTGAGACGGTGGAGGCAGTGTTCGGCACCGCACCCATGCCGCCGATGCCGCTGTACTTGCTCTCGGCGGGCGGTGCAGCGTTCTTCGTCATCAGCCTGTGTGTGGCCGTCAGCCAGCGCCCTAATGTCCATCGCGTGGTTCGGCCCCTGATCTCGACCGGCCAACTCGCCCTCACCCTCTACGTTGCCCACGTGGTGATCGGCATGGGCACGCTGGGGGCCCTCAACCTGCTGAATAAGCAGCCGCTGGCAACCGCGGTCGCAGCCGCGCTGGTCTTCTGTGCCGCCGCCATGCTGTACGCCTGGCTCTGGCGGCGCGCGTTCAGGCGCGGCCCGCTCGAGTGGATCATGCGGCGTTGCACCTGAGGTGACTCGCACCTGTAGGCGGGGCTCGTAATACGCTACCGTCGGCGGTTCGTCTCACGGGCGAGGACGCCAAGTCTGCACACCTGGTGAGGCCGGTGGGTACGTCACCCGCCAGGTGCATCCAGGTCCACCAAGAGACTGGCCGTGCCCTGCTTCAGTACTGGCTGAAAGTGACAACGCTTTGCCCGACAGCGACCGACACTATCCGGCAACATGGCACACTCCGGAGTGGCTCTGCTATGTGGCGACTTCCAGTGGCAGTTCAGCGGACTTCTGCCCAAGTGTAGAAATGGTACTCCTTCCGTCCTGGTTACCGCAAACGGTCACTGTTGCCCACTGCAAGCCCTTTCTCGTCTATGGTCAAACCAGCACAAGACTTACCCGCTGCCGTGACGCCTCTCTCAGTGAACCTCATGTTAGGGCTGGGGGGCGTAGAGCGCGTTCTGAGCGCAGGGCGCCATTCAGCGGCAGTGGAAAACGTCCCAGGGTAAACACTCAAGGGGCTCTTCCGCTTCCCGGGAACTGGAGAATGCAATATCACTGGCACGCAAAATCGTCTCCGCTGCTATCATGAAGTCAGCAAGGTATTTACACACTTGCAGGATTGGTCGGGACGATCTTGTGACTCCTGGCGGTAGCCACAGACCTATAATCGTGTAGAATGCGCAAGTTCTACCCGGCACCGGCTAGACGACGCAGCGGTCAGTCGGTGCTGCTGACTGACGCTGGCATGGAGCATTGCGATCGCCAGCGATTCCGCTTTCTATAGTCGCCTGTTGAAAGGGAAGGCGGGCGGCAATCTGCCGCGCTCACCGTGCGTCACCCTGGCGGCGTGAACTAGACTGGAGGTCACCAAGAGCTAACAAGGAGCCCGCGGGGCGGTCGCATCGGGCTTGTTGCTGCTCATCTCTTTTGCAGAAGAGGTGAGCTCGACCGGTGCAACGAAAAAACCCCGCGGGCCGGAAGCCACAATGAGTCATGCATTTGGGCTCGCCCTTGCGGTGAGCACACCCGCATCGTTTGCGCCTTCGGCGTGCGTTAGCCACCCCCGTCAGACGGGTGGGCCATCCCTTCCGCAGAAAGCGGTGGCAACGCACATCGTGGTCAGCAAGGTATCATTTCCGGCGTCTGTTCCACACCATAGCCGTGCCCACACCCAGCAGCCCCAGCGTGGTGGGCTCGGGGATGTGGGCCACGTAGGCTTCGAGGTAGCCGTCGGGGTTGTAAGCGCAGCCCACGATGGTGTTGCCGTCGGCCGACACGCCGCTAGCCCGCCAGAGAGTCCAGCCGGTCAGATCCACGCCACCGGCGGTCAGCACGTCGGCGAGGTCGCGAACGCCGTGGACCGGGTCGTAGACCCAGGGCACGTTGAAGAGATCGCTGACGATGACCGAGGCGTCGGCCGAGCAGTCGTACACCAAGCCGCCGTAGAAGCCCAGGCCCACCATGCCGGTTTCTTCGGTCCAGCGGAACACCTCGCGAAGCAGACGCCCCAGTTCATCGTGGCCAACGTTGCTCTGGCCGACCACAACCGAGCCATCGGCGGAGACCGCTTCGGCACTGCTGGCACAATCCCCGCCCGCCAGGTCGCCCAGGCCGACAGGTCCAGTCTCCTCTGTCCAGCGGAACGCCTCCTGGTTGCCGCTGGTATTCATACTCCGCCCGACGATCACCGAGCCGTCGGCCGAGCAGGCGAAAGCACTACCAGCGTCCCATCCCGGGAAGAGACCGCCAATACCATCCATGCCGGTTTCTTCAGTCCAGCGGAAGGCCTCACGGGGCTGCACGCCCACGCCGCCGCGACTACCGGTGCCCACCACTACGGAGCCGTCGGCCGACACGTGATTGGCTTCACTGGAGAACGGCCCGCCCCAGAGATCGCCGATACCGTCCATTCCGCCTTCGGCCGTCCAGCGGAAAGCCTCTTTGTCGCCTTCCGACGAATACTGCGAGCTGCTGCGGCCCACGACGGTCGTGCCATCGGCCGAGACCGCATAGGCGTCGCTGTAGTCGATGCCGCCCAGGAGATCGCCCAGATCCACCATTCCCGTTTCGGCCGTCCAGCGGAATCCGTGGCTGGTGTCTCCGATACTGCTGCGTCCAACAACCACCGAGCCATCGGCCGAAACATCGTGGGCAACGCTGTAGTAGCTCCCGCCGGGCAGGTCGCCGAGGGGAAGGAACGACACGTCCGCCTGGGCGTCAATACTCGTGGCACCCAGTATCGCCAGCAGCAACTTGGCAATAGTCGGGTCTCGAGCAGTCATGATCCTCCCCTCCAAGCTCTGGATTCCCAGACCTCATTCTACTGCCACACACCGTGCAGTCCAAGAGAAGTCGCAACGGTGTCACCGTGGCTTCCATTCGATACGGCAAGGTGTCAGAATCCAGTCCAATATGCGCCGCCCATACGGCACACGGCTGCTCTAGGTGCAAACCAAAGGGGGTGATCCAATGATTGCACTTCGGGACCGCCTCCCGACCGTCCCCACCCAGCCGATTAATCTGGGCAACTAAAGAGACACTGAAGCCCAAACAAGCAATCATCAGGAGACTACGATGTCCAAAGCAACCATGTTACCAGCATGCCTAATCCTGGCTTTGGTCGTCAGCCACGTGTCGGCCGAGACCATCTACGTGAACTGCGACCTGACCACCGGATTCAACAATGGCAGCAGTTGGAGCAATGCCCATAGAAACTTTCAGAACGCTATCGGTCGCGCCTGTAGTGGCGACGAGGTATGGGTCAGAATCAGCACCTGTTATCCGGATATCGGCAGCGGCATCACCCCCGACGACCAGCAAGACCGTCTACGCCTCCATGCCAACTGGTGCATCAAGATGCACCC
>JANQGB010000085.1 GCA_028277545.1 Phycisphaerae bacterium
GGGTCATACCGGCCGCAAAACACGAGGCGGAGAGGGCCTCGGCGAGATTGTCCGCCACCGCGTGCTGCTCTGTTGCGTCGACCAGGACGCCCATCTTTCGTTCCTGGGCAATGCCAGTCAGCACACTGCGCGTGCCAGCGCGCAGATATCGCGCCAGGTCTTCGACGTACACCTCGCGAGAGCTGCCGACCACTCGGTCACGGAAACTGGACAACTCTCCGCGCTGGGCGACGGTCGTGACTCGCAGTGACACGTGAGCGTCGGCCCGGAAGCCGTCCGCGCTTACCACCCGCTCTTCCGTCCAGGACACTTCCATGGACTGGGCGCGGGCAAACAGCACCTCGGCCAGACCGCTGCCGTCCACCTCGCTGCCCGGAGCACACAGCCGCTCGTCGCCCCGCTCGCGAGTCACCAGGGCAGCCACGCCGGTCGGCAGCTCGACTCTGCGCGACAGAAACCCGAACACGTCATCGGCCGGCACCAGCGCCGCCACCGCAAGCGGGGAGGCGAAGAACTCGGCCGGATCGAACTTGCCCGCTGACATCGTACACCTCGCTCGCCCGGACCAGTGTCCGCGCGCAGACGCTACTTTCCGGTCTCCATGAACTTCTCGAACCGAACCAGGTCACCGTCGTGTACCGAGCGCGTCGTCGCTTCAATAACCGCGACCAGGTCCTTCATGGAGATGGACCGCGGGTTCTCACCGGCGATTGACTCCATGAACGGGATCGTGGCGGCCCGTTGGGCGATGTTCTTAATGTCGGCCCCGCTGTAGCCGTCGAGCATGTCGCAGAGCTTGCCCAGATCGACGTCGTCTGCCAGCGGCCGGTCGCCCAGGTGAATCTCCAGCAGCTTGTACCGGGCCGGTGCGTCGGGCAGGTCTACATACACCTTGGTGTCGAACCTGCCAGGTCGCAGAATCGCTTCGTCCAGCATCCAGGGCTTGTTGGTAGCCCCCACGAATAATAGCGCCCTGCCAGCCTTCCGATCAAATCCCTCCAGTTCCTGGAGAATCTGTGGAACCACGCGCTGCATTACGGTCGAACTGTCGCTCTTGCGCCGCGGAACGAGGGCCTCGATCTCGTCGACGAAGATGACCGCCGTCTCCTCCTGCTTGGCGGCCTCAAAGAGCTTGCGGATGTTCTGTTCCGCCTCTCCCACCCACTTGCTCAGGACCTGGGCCGGCGAGATGACGAAGAATGTCGCCCCAATCTCGTGGGCGATCGCCTTGGCCATCATGGTCTTGCCCGTACCCGGTGGCCCGTAAAGCAGGACGCCGCCGCCAACGTTGATGCCGTAGCGCTGGGCCAACTCGGGGTGGTTGAAGGGGTAGATCATCTTCAGGCGGATGTCCTGCTTGACATCCTCCAGCCCAGCTATGTCGTCGAACCCGATGTCGGGTCGATCCTTGACAATCCAGTCGGAAGCGCTGCTGCCGCTGTCGTCTTCTTTCTCGCGGACTCGTCCGCGGCCGGACTTCGGCTGGCCCTTGCGGGCGTCGCATTCCTTGGCCAGATCTATCAGTTCGGTGGCGATCTCTTCGTGCTGGCGGCGGACCTCGTCCGTCTTGGCGCTCTCGGCCAGTTCCAGCATGCATTCCGCCGCTTCGACGAGATAGGTCTTGCCGGAGGCGAAATCGCCCTGCTTGTAGGCGG
>JANQGB010000156.1 GCA_028277545.1 Phycisphaerae bacterium
GTATTGCGTTCAAGCGCCACGCGGGCTGCGCTCCCACTTGGTCGCTAGTCGTTGATTTCACGGGACTTTGCGGTCCCGCAAAATCTGCCTCCACCAAAGGGCAATGAACTATGCTCATTGCCCTTTGGTATAGTCCGGTCGCTACGGCGCCCCACGCAGGGGCCGGCCGTCCTGTGCCGCCCCGCGCCCGTCTCGCGCGTCCCTGCGGCTGCGCCGCTTACAGCGCCAGGCGCTCCAGCGTCTCGTTGGTCGGAATGCCCTCGCTGGTCCAGCCGCGCACCTGGTAGTACTCCGGCAGCATGGTCTCCAGGCCGTTGGTCAGCCCCTTGGCCGGCCCGGTCTTGGCCACCTCCTTCAGCAGGCGCTTGGGCAGGGTGTCGTCCGCCTTGGTGAAGCCCGCCGCCAGATTGTACTGGCGCTCCAGGTTCCAGATCCGCTCGCCCACCTCCAGCAGCGACTCCGACGTCCACTCGCCCTCGCAGGCCGCGTCGACCTGTGGCGCGATGTCGTCCAGGGTCCAGGCAAAGGTGGTGAACAGGCAGATGCCCGCCGAGTCGACCGCCGCCGTGGCGTCCTGGAAGGCCTTGACCAGACCCGCCTTGCCGTCCGTCACCAGCGGGTCGGTCTTCTCCGGCACCCCCAGAACCTCCGACGCCACGGTGTAGCTGCGCAGATGGCAGGCGCCGCGGTTGGACGTCGCATAGGTCAGCCCCATGCCCTGGATGCCCCGGGAGTCGTAGGCCGGGAACTCCTGCCCCTTGACCGACATCGACAGATCCGGATGGCCGTACTTGGCGCACAGCAGCTTCGAGCCGAGGCCGATCTCCGCCCCGAAGCCCTCGCCCCGGCCGGTCAGCTCGGCCAGGTCCGTCAGCGCCCTGGCGTTGCCGAACTTGAGGTCGATGCCGCCCGTCTGGTCCTGGGTGAGGACCCCCATCTCGTAGAGCTCCATGGCCGCCCCCACCGTGGCGCCGAAGGAGATCGGATCGAAGCCCTGCTCGTTGCACACGAAGTTGGCGAAGGTGCAGGCGTCGATATCGTCCACCCCGGTGGCCGCCCCCAGCGCCCAGGCCGCCTCGTACTCCAGCCCGCCCGAGGCGATCTGATACTGCGGCCGATCGACCACCGTGTAGTGCGTCCGCTCGATCGCCGAGACCCGGCCGCAGGCAATCGTGCAGCCGAAGCAGGCGGCGTTGGTGATCAGGTTCGCCTTGCCGTCGCTCGCCCGCGTCTCGTGCATCTTCTCGCCCGAGATGTTGTGGGCGCCCTCGAACTGGATGTCCCGGTGGTTGTGCGTCGGCAGCGCCCCCACCTCGTTGATCACGTTCATCAGGATGTTGGTGCCGTAGGTCGGCAGCCCCTGGCCGGTCACCGCGTTCTCCGCCAGCACCGTCTTGCCCGCCGCCGCAGCCTCCAGAAAGCGGCCGAAGTCCTTGACCTTGACCCCCACCGTGCCGCGGATCGCCACCGCCTTCAGGTGCTTCGAGCCCATCACCGCACCCACCCCCGAGCGCCCGGCCGCCCGGTGCATGTCGTTGACCACGCAGGCGTACTTGACGCCCCGCTCGCCCGACACGCCGACCGAGGCGACCCGGATCAGCGGGTCCTGGTGGTGCTCCTTGATCCACTCCTCGGTCTCCCAAACCGTCCGGCCCCAAAGCCGGTCGGCCGGCAGCAGCTCGGCCTTGTCGTTCTGCAGCAGGAGATAGACCGGCTGCGCCGCGCGGCCCTCGAAGATGACCATGTCATAGCCGGCGTTCTTCATCTCGTTGCCGAAGAAGCCGCCGGAGTTGGAACACGCAATGGCCCCGGTCAGCGCCCCCTTGGTCACCACCGAATAGCGCCCCGCCGTCGAGGCGCAGGTGCCGGTCAGCGGCCCCGTGGTCATGATCATCTTGTTGTCCGGCGACAGCGGATCGACCCTGGGGTCGGTCTCCTCGGCCAGATACTTGGTCGCCAGGCCGCGCTGGCCCAGGTACTGCTGCGCCCAGTCCATCCTGAGCGGCTCGTCCGTGCAGGTCCCGGCGGTCAGGTTGACGCGCAGGACTTTCTTGGCCCATGCCATGGTCGTTCCTCCCTCGTCAGTGCGTCGCCGCCAGGCCGGCGTCGGTCTTCGCCGCCCACTGCCGCATGCGATCGAGCCCGGTCCAATTGGCGTCCACGTAGGTGATGGCACCCGTCGGGCAGGCCTTGGCGCATTCCGGATCGCCGCCGCAGAGATCGCACTTGATCACCTTGCCGCTGTCCGCGTTGTAGTTGATCGTGCCGAAGGGACAGGCGATGGTGCAGACCTTGCAGCCGACGCAGAGCGACTCCGACACCACCTTGGCCCCCGTCGCGTGATCCACCGAGATGGCGTCCACCGGACAGGCGTGCAGGCACCAGGCCTCCGCACACTGGGTGCAGGTGTAGGGAACCGCCCGGCCCTCGTCGTGGAAGGTAAACACCTTGATGCGCGACTTCGCCGGATTGAACGCCCCCTCGTTGTCGTAGGAGCAGGCAAGCTCGCACTGCAAACAGTTCGTGCACTTCTCAGGATCGATCAGCAGAGACTTCTGCATCCGAAACTCCTCCCTCCAGACGTCCGTTCGTCTTCATAAGCCACGCCCCGCGCAACGCCAATCCCGACGCCATGACCACGGGATCGCGGCCGTGCCTCCGGGTGACGGCGTCGTCGCCGTGCGACACGCCCGGGCCCCGCTGTCCAGAGCTTGAGAAACGCTGATCCCTCTAACGGGATATGGCCAATCCAGAATACGGGCGTGCAGTGGGCAGGGTACCAGGAGGCCCGCCGGCACCCAAATACGACTAAAGTCGGATGGCTACGCTCCGGGCCCAGCTTTGCCCCGGGCCACCGCACCTCGGTTGTTCGGCACTTTCCTTGAACGACCGGACGCC
>JANQGB010000171.1 GCA_028277545.1 Phycisphaerae bacterium
TCCATCCTCCTGCCAGGAATCCAAATCCTTCTTCTGACAGGAGTTATCGATCCAGGGCCCCGAATCTCTTGAGCCTACTTTGCGCTGTACTGCTAGTCCACGCCAAGTTGCGCCTGGAAGAAGCGAATGGTGTGTTTCAGGCCTTCCTCCAGCGGGATGCTCGGCCGGTAGTCCAGCAGCTCGCGGGCACGGGTCAGGTCCGGCCGGCGACGGACGGGATCGTCCTGGGGAAGTTCCTCATGGATGACCTGCAGAGGGCGGCCAATCCCCTTCTGGATGGCTTCCACCAACTGCAGCATGTCGATTTCGCTGTCATTTCCCAGGTTGACCGGCTCGTGGAAGTTGGTCTCCATCAGCCGGCGAAATCCTTCGATCAGGTCCGCGACGTAGCAGAAGCTGCGGGTCTGCTTGCCGTCTCCGTAGATGGTGATCGGCTGCCCGCGCAGGGCCTGGCAGATGAAGTTGCTCATCACCCGCCCGTCGTCAACGGACATGTTCGGGCCGTAAGTGTTGAAGATCCGCGGCAGGCGGATGTCCAGCTTGTGCTGGCGATGGTAGTCCATGGCCAGCGTTTCGGCCGCCCGCTTGCCTTCGTCGTAGCAACTGCGGATACCGATCGGGTTCACGTTGCCCCAGTAGGTCTCCTTCTGCGGGTGCATTTCCGGGTCGCCGTACACCTCGGACGTGCTGGCCAACAGAATGCGGGCCTTGACGCGTTTAGCAAGTCCCAGCATGTTGTAAGTGCCCACCACGTTGGTCTTGATGGTCTTGACCGGGTTGTACTGGTAGTGAACCGGGCTGGCGGGGCAGGCCAGATGGTAGATCTCCTCCACCTCCAGCATGATGGGTTCGATGACATCGTGACGGATGAACTCGAACCGGCCGCTGTGCAGCAGTTCGATGTAGCGATCGCCGAAGTTCTCGCGCCGCCCGGTGAAATAGTTGTCCAGGCAGATCACGCGGTTGCCTTCGTCGAACAAGCGCAGACAGAGGTGCGAGCCGATAAAGCCGGCTCCGCCGGTTACGAGAACGACTTTCCTGGCCATATTCCATTCCTCGGTAGAAGACTACGGTGTACGACGCCGGCCTGATCGGCCGTTCTGCAGACCGGCCAGGACTAGCGTGCGCATGATACGAGCCGCGCCGCGCCGCGTCGAGCGTTCGCATATTGCGCAGCAGGCCGACGATCGCGCGGTAGTGCTTGACGATCGATCTATCCAAGCGCGAGAATGCGGCCGTTGCCCGCGAGGACAGTAACACCAACAGGCATGAAAGGGACAGCACGCATGGAAGGCGCCCTTGGAGCGGCCGCGGAAGCCTGGCTCAACGACCCGGTTATAGCCGACCGGGACAAGCAGGAGATCCGGGATCTGATTGCTGCCGGCGATGACCGCGAGTTGGTCGATCGATTCTTCCGCCATCTCGAGTTCGGCACCGGCGGTCTGCGGGGAATCATCGGGGCCGGCCTGAACCGCATGAATGCCTACACGGTTGGCGCCGCGGCCCAAGGCTTGGCCAACTACATCGCCCGCCAGGGGGATGACGCCCGACACGCCGGGCTGGCCATCGCCTACGATTGCCGCCGGCAGAGCGACGCCTTCGCCGTACGGACGGCCGAGGTCATGGCAGGAAACGGAATCACTGCCTACGTCTTCGACGCCCTCCGCCCGACACCGGAGCTCTCCTTCGCCATCAGGCATCTGGGTTGCACGGCAGGCGTTGTTATTACCGCCAGTCACAACCCTCCCCAATACAACGGCTTCAAAGCGTACTGGACCGACGGCGGCCAGATCACGCCGCCGCACGACCAGGCCATCATCGAAGAGGTTCGCAAGGTCGGCAGCTTCGCCAACGTCCGAACCGTGGAGCAGGACGAGGCCCGGGCGGCCGGCCTGATCCGTACCATCGGGCAGGAGGTGGACGAGGCCTTCCTGGACGCCGTGCAAGAATCCTGTCTCAACCCGGAAGTCTGCCGGCAACAGGGCAGCAAGTTGAAGATTGTCTACACCTCTCTCCACGGGACCGGCGGACAGCTTATCCCGCAAGCGCTCAGACGCCGCGGCTTCGAGCAGGTCATCGAGGTGCCCCAGCAGGCAGCACCGGACGGCGAGTTCTCCACGGTCGAATCACCAAACCCCGAGGAGGGTGCCGCCCTGAAGATGGGCGTGGAACTGGCCCGGCGGGAGAGCGCCGACCTGGTCATCGGCACGGACCCGGACGCTGACCGGGTGGGCATCGCCGTGCGGGGCCGCGACGGGGAGTTCGAACTGGTCAGCGGCAATCGAATAGGAGCGCTGCTCTGCCACTACATCTGCGAGCAACGCACCCGCAACAACACCTTCCCGGCAAACGGGGTGGTGCTGAGTACAGTAGTCTCCAGCGATATGATGAAGGAGATCGGCCGCTCGTACGGGGCAACGGTGGTGGAGACACTTACGGGCTTCAAGTGGATTGGCCACCAGCTTCACCAATACGACCTGCAGGGCACACGTGAGGCACCCAGCCTGGAATTTGTTTTCGGCGCTGAGGAGAGTTACGGCTACCTGCCCGTCCGCTTCGTGCGTGACAAGGACGCCGTAACCAGCAGCGCCTTCATCGCGGAAATGGCTGCCCAGGCCGCCAGCCAGGGCAGGACGCTGCTTGACACGCTGAACGACCTCTTTCGGAAGTACGGCTACTATCACGAAGGTGCCAGGAGCCTGGTGCTGCCCGGCAAGGAGGGGGCCGACAGGATCGCGGCCATGATGGACCAACTGCGTGACGATCCGCCGAAGGAGATCGGGAGTGAAACGGTTGTGGCAGTAGCCGACCTGTCCACCGGCGTGAAGAAGGACCTCGAGACCGGGACGGTCCTGCACCGTTTCGAACTGCCGTCCAGTAACGTGCTGATACTTCAACTGTCCGACGGCGGTAAGGTTGTGGCCCGGCCCAGCGGAACGGAGCCCAAGATCAAGTTCTACGTCCTTCTTACAGGTCCGGCCGATAACCTGGCCCTGGCCAAGACAAACGCCGAAGCCCGCGTCGAACGTATACTGAACGACCTGATCCAGCGCGCGGACTAGCGGCACTTCCAGGTTCGGGTGCATACCTGTGTGGCACCGGCATCTTGCCGGTGTAATGTCATGGGCATGTGGCACCGGCATCTTGCCGGTGCAAGCATGGGCCGAAGGCTCGTGCGAAAACAACCGCCACAGAATCACCGATTTCTTTTTGAGGTCGCAAACTGCTACAATAAGCTGAACCGGTACGCTCTACGCGACTGGCAGGAGGGATATCGTGCTGCGACCGTCCATCCTCACGCTCTTTGTCCTTTTCGCCTCGCTGACCAGCTTCTGCGCCGCGGCAGTACCCGCAGCTCAGCCGTTCGATTTCAGTGGGTACAAGGGCGTGCTGGTCGAAGTCCGCACTGAAGCGGATCTGGTGCTGCTTAGCAGCATCAGCCACGACCTGCCAGGATGCCATGTCGGCGTCGGCCCGACTGAAGCCGTCGTCGCACCGGATCGGATGGCCGATCTCCAGCGGAGCGGTCTCTCCTTCAAGGTCCTCAGTGAAGACCTGGGCCCGGTCATGTCCCGACATCTGCACCGCTCGCCCACTCGCGGCGACTGGGACGACTACCTGGACCTGGACGAGATCATCGCCTTCATCAATGACCTGGCCGCCGCGCGCCCGGACTTGTGCAGCGTGTCAAGCATAGGCACCTCGATAGAGGGCCGGGACATCTGGGCCTTGCACTTGAGCGGCACGCCGGAGGACCCCTCCAAGCCGGCCGTGTTCTATCACGGGCTGCAGCACGCCCGGGAGTGGATCACCGGCTCGGCCGTTCTCTACCTGGCCAATCACCTGGTCAATAACTACGACAGCGACCCCTGCATCTCGGACCTGATGGACCGGGCAGACTTCTACCTGGCACCCTGTGTTAACCCCGACGGCTACCTGCATTCCTGGACCACCTACCGGCTCTGGCGCAAGAACCGGCGGCTCAATCCTGGCGGCTCGTACGGCGTGGACTTGAATCGCAACTGGGCCGAGGGCTGGGGCGGACTGGGTTCCAGCGGCACGCCCAGTCACTACCTCTACCGCGGCCCCTCCCCGTTCAGCGAACCCGAGACCACCGCCTTGAGCGACTTCATCATCGACCACCCCAACATCCGGGCCTACATGGACTACCACAGCTACGGACAACTCATCATCTGGCCGTATGGATACACCAGCGCGCTGCCACCTGAACCCGACGCCTCCACGTTCGACATGTTGGGCAGCCGGATGCAGCGGCTGATCCAGGACGTACACGGCGTGTACTACCGGCAGGGACCGGTCTACACGACTATTTACCCCGCCAGCGGCGGTTCGGTGGACTGGGTCTACGGAAACCAGGACCGCTTCAGCTTCACCATCGAGCTGCGCCCGAAGACAGCCGTTCCGGGATTCGAGCTTCCGCCGGAGGAGATTCTACCAACCTGCGAAGAGAATCTGCCGGCCATCCTCTATCTGTCCGAATGGGCCACCAGCGATCTGTCGTTCTCGTTTCACAGTGATCTTCCCGAACGCCTGACCGCCGGCATAGACACCATCATCGAGGTCAACATCGGGGCTGAATACGGCTCGATCCAGGCGGGTAGCGCCGCGATGCTCTACCGGTACGACGTGGCCGGCCCGTTCATCGAAACCCCGCTGCTCGATGTCGGAGGTGGTTCGTATCAGGCGCTGCTGCCGGCCACCAACTGCACCTCGACGCCGGAGTTCTACTTCAGCGTAACCAGCGTCGCCGGACAGCAAATCACCAGTCCGTGCGCCGCTCCTAGTAACGTGTACACCGCCGACGTGGTCACCGGGAGGAACACCTTCTTCTCAGACACGCTGGACGCCGATCGCGGTTGGACCACGCCTGCCTTGTGGGCCTTCGGGCAACCGACCGGCGGCGGCGGGGAGTACGGCGGGCCCGACCCCACCTCGGGCCACACCGGCGACAACGTCTACGGGTACAACCTGGACGGCGACTACGAGAACGGACTGCCGGAGCGGCACCTCACCAGCACGCCGATCGACTGCACCGGCCGATTCGACGTGCAGTTGGGCTTCTGGCGCTGGCTGGGAGTGGAGCATCCGTCGTACGATCACGCCTACGTCCGGGTGAGTAACAACGGCACCGACTGGACGGTCGTCTGGCAGAACCGTGACCGGGTCGCCGACACATCCTGGGTCTTTCACGAGGCCGACATCTCGGCCATCGCGGACGATCAACCTACCGTGTTTCTGCGCTGGACCATGGGCGCAGTCGACACCGCCCGCCGCTACTGCGGCTGGAACATCGATGATGTAACGCTGTTCTCGTACGAGTGCCAGGTAGTAAGAGGCGACTACAACGGCGACGGGCTGGTGAACCTGGGAGACTTCGCTTTCTTTGGCGAGTGCCTGGGCGGTCCGGACAGCGCCGCCCGGCCGGGCTGCGGAGTCTTCGACT
>JANQGB010000251.1 GCA_028277545.1 Phycisphaerae bacterium
AGTGCTCGCAGGCTGTCTGACGCTTGCGCCTGCACCGCTCTCGCGTTCCTGGCGGTCGTCTGGGCCGGGGCACATATTTTCATTTGCCTGGCATGAACCGCATGGGATAGAAATACACTCCAAGGGCCTTACACCCGGAGTACTTCCGCATGATCGGCTCGATCGATAAACCACGCCCTGCCCCTCTCTGGCTGCTCTTGCTATTGCTGGCCAGCGTGGTCGGGTCTTACGTCATCACGAATCTCTGGTTTGTCCCCAGCCGCATCTGGGAAGCCACGTATGACGCCACCGGCGGACTCGTACACCCGACGCTAATCGGAGGCATGGTCAGCATAGTCGTAGAGGTGCTCCTCGTGCTGTTCCTGATCGGCAGGTTCCGGCCGGGTGAGGTCGGGCTGGCGGTGTCGAAGCTGCCGGCCGCTTTTGTGTACACGTTGGTCGTCTGGGGTACGGTACAACTGCTGGCAGTAGCGCTGTCGGCAACGGAGGGCCAGGTGCCGCGAATTGCGGGCTCCTGGCAGGCGGGCGGGGCTTCGTTCGAAATCGGCAAGCTGATGGGGCAACTCGGCGGCAACGCCATGGTCGAGGAGCTTGTCTTTCGTGGCTTCCTGCTCGGGCAATGCATCGTCTTCTGCAGGCGCTGGGTAACGGATCGGCGGTATCTGTGTGTGCTGGCGGCGGTTCTGGTGTGTTCGGTACTGTTCGCCCTGTCGCACATACCCAACCGGTTGATGAAGGACACGTACACGGGGGCGGGGCCGGTCCTGATAGACCAGGCTAAGCTACTGATCCTGGGCTGCGTCTTCTGCTGGCTGTACCTGAGAACGCGCAACCTGCTCTTCGTCGTGGGCACGCACGCCCTGCTCAACCGCCCTACCATGCTTGTGGCTATGCCCGAGCGCTTCGCCACCGGAGCGGAGGCCGCCTGCCTTTTTGCCGCCGTGGTCGTGGCGGCCGGCTGGCGCCGCACCCCCCGCCGGAGCAGTCTGCCAACGCCAGATGATCCTTGACGACCCGACCAACGGCGCGGTCCGTTGCGCTTGGTGGGTACCCGACGTGCCGTTCTTCCGCCGGTGCAGCGCTTAAGCGAATACCCGGCTACGCGCCGCGGTTGAGACAGCCACGACCGCCGGGTGCTTGACCCGCCGCTCCATGGAGATCGCGTAAAACCGTTCGTGTACGTCCTCGATCTCGGCGACCTGGCGCACGCCATACTGCTTTTGAATCTCCTTGGCGATGGCCGTCGGCCCGGGAAACAGCCCGGCGCGGTGCTGACCGAAGACCTTCAGCAACGCGGTGTCCTCGAACTCTCCGACTACCATCGGGCGGATGCCGTTGGCGTCGAACCAGTGGTCGAGAGCACGCCGCACCATGGTGTTGGAGGTGGGTAACAGCATCGGGGCGGTATCCAACGTCTCTGGAAACCCGCGGCGATAGCGTGATGCCTCGTCGGCCGGTGCGAAGACGGACACCGTGCACTCACCCAGCAGGTGACTGAAAGCCCGCACGCCCGTTTCAGCGCTCACGGGGTTATCTGACAGCACGACGTCCAATTCGTGTACGGCCAGTCGGGGTAGAAGCTCGGTTGGCTTGCCTTCGTAGCAGATGATCTGGATGCGCTCCTTGAGCTT
>JANQGB010000260.1 GCA_028277545.1 Phycisphaerae bacterium
ATAGACCAGACGGTGTACGGGTGGCACATTCCAGGGGTCAATCCCGAGAATTTCGCCAAGGCCACCGCCTGGTACGATCGGTTCAACTTCTGGATAGTCTTCGTGGCAGGGTTCACTCCGCTGCCCTACAAGGTGATCACCATCTCGGCGGGCGTGTTCTTCAAGGACGCGGGCTGGCCTCCGTTTCTCATGTTTCTGCTGGCTTCGACGATAAGCAGGTCGGCCAGGTTCTTTCTAGTGGCCGGCTTGATGGGCCGGCTGGGGCCGCGGATCGTCCCCGTGCTGGACAAGTACTTCAACCTGGCCTGTGTCCTGTTCATGATCCTGTTGATTGGTGGATTTCTGGCCATCAAGTATGTAATGTAGCCCCGGCGGGCCCGGCAGCGAGACCGGCGTGCCGGCTCGCCGGATCGGGAGCCGCAGACCATGACTCCCCAACAACGCACCGAGCTTCTCCGTATTGCCCGTGGGGCCATCGAGCATGAGTTGGGGGTGAGCACTCAGCCCCCCACTACAAACCTGGACTTCCCCCGGGATTTCGGGGGCGCGTTCGTAACCCTCAAACGGGCAGGCCGACTGCGTGGCTGCATGGGGACCTTCCGACCGCTGGGAAGCATGGTTGAAACCGTGGATCACGTTGCCCGCATCTCCAGCCGGCAGGACCCGCGTTTCCTAAGCAACCGTGTGGAGGCGGACGAGCTTCCGGCGATCCGCATCGAGGTCTCGGTGCTCGGCACACCGACACCAACGGACGACCCCGCGTCCCTGGAGGTAGGCAAACACGGAGTTCTGATCCAGCAGGGGTCGGCGTCGGGTTGCCTGCTGCCGCAGGTCGCTACCGAACGCGGCTGGGATGCCGAGGAGTTCCTCTCGCAGTGTTGTGCCGGCAAGGCGGGGCTGGCCTACGACGCGTGGAGAGCGCCGGACACGGAGGTACAGCTCTTCACAGCGGAAATCATCTCCGAACGGTGATCAGCACTTCCCGGCTGTGCCGTCGGCCGAGCACCGGATTGACACGGCAGCACCATGAGACCCAGCCAGATCAACGCAATCGATCGGATCGAGCTTGAGGCCGCTCCGCAGGCACGGGACGAGCTCATCTGGTTTTACCGGGACCTGGTGGAACTGGAAATCGACGAATCGAGCAGCGACGACACCGTGCTGCGCTTCCGCTCGGCCAGAGTGGAGTTACGCATTAAGCTGATCGAGAATCCCCGGCTTGACAGCGTCCGGCGCCGGGCGCTGATCTCCGTGCGATCCGTGATTGCCACCGCGGAGGTCCTGGACGAGCGGCACCTCGAGTACACCCGAGTCACCGGTTTCAATTGGTCGGATCGGCGTTTGTCCCTGCTGGATCCCGGTGGAAACCGTGTGGAATTGAAACAGGAATGGCGCTCCGACGTGTTCGGGCCAGTCGGTGACCAGACCCTCGAAGGTGGCGATTCGGCCACCGCCGGGCCATAGAAGGCGCCAAAATTCCCGGAAAACACGATGACATGAAACCCTGCAGCGTGTATAGTACCACGTGCTCCGAGTCGGGGCGGTCCTTAGAGGGTAACCCACCCGCGCAGCACTCGATTCGACCCGGGCGCCTTGTGCGGCGGTCCATACACCGGCGACTACGCGTGTAATAACCGACCGGGTGCTTCGAGAGTTAGTCTCGGCGTGGTAGTTGGACAGCACAACTGTCACCCAACACACGTTGATTCGCCGCACGCGACGGTTCCGCGCTACGAGGGGTCCGGAGCGACGAGCGACGGAATGGCACGACGCGTGCTGGGCATGATGCCGGGATCGGCCATCGGACGGTTCGACAGGGCTCGCCGACAAAGACACCGGGAGTGACAGGACGTCAGCGACAGGTCGTCATCGTTGGTCTGGCCGGCG
>JANQGB010000282.1 GCA_028277545.1 Phycisphaerae bacterium
GCCAGACAGCGAGGCCAAGTCATCCAAGGACAAGAAGCGGTCGAGTTCCCGTACGCCTCGGGGCAGTCCGACACGCCGAACGACCGGCGGCCGTGACCGCGACTCGGAAGACCCAGATGACAAGCCCAAGGCGTCGGCCAGCCGATCAAGCAAGCCCCGACGGGTGCCCAAGGGGCGCACCCCCGGGCGACCGACCAGGGGAAAGACCAAGAACGACAGTAAGAACAAGAACGACCGCGGTAACGGTGGTCGAGACAAGGGAAACGACGCCACGGACGACGAAGACTCCTGAACGCCCCGCCGGTAAGGGGTAGCCATGCGGATTGGACCGGTCAGACGCGCGTCACCGATCCGCGGCCAGCGAGACGACGACAACGAGGCGACAGAGGACGACAAACGGAACCTGACAACGCAACCGTGACCGCAATGGATTGCGGGGGCGGAAGCGTTCGATCGTGCAGGAGACTGCCAAGATGATTCTCTCGGACAAGTACAACTATCTGAGCCGGGTGCGAGTTGGCTGGATGTGCGCCCTGCTCTGCGCCTGGCTGGTCACCGGCGGTGTGGCCGCCTCTTATTGCGCCGCTCAGACGCCTCCGCCCAGCGAAGAACCTCCCGAAGAGCAACCGGAGGAGCAGCCGGATCCGGAAGCGGAGGCCGAAGCCGAGGACGAAGAGGGCGACGCCGGCGAAGAGGCTGAGTCCGAGACTCCTGACGAGGAGGAGGACGAGGGCCGCAAGGCCGGCAAGAAGCCCGCTGCCAAGAAGCCCCCGGTGCGCAAGCCCAGAGAGCGCCGCACCAGGACCGAGCGCGACAAACGCGGCCGCCCGGCTGAGAAAGACATCGAGCCGTTGGATGAGCGGGAGGCCGACTGGACCAAGGGCATCGAGGAGGCGCAGAAGAGGCTTGAAGAGCGTGAGGCTGCCGACAAGGAGCGCCACGCGCGGGACGCCGACCGCGACAAGGCCATCCAGGAAGCGCTCGACCAGGTCATCGGCGAAATGGATACGCCCCCCGAAGAGCGCGAGTATCAGTTCAGCTTCGACGACGTGGACTATGACGACCTGCTGGACGCCTTCTCCAAGGCCAGTGGTCTGCCGGTCATCGGCGACGTCCCCAAGGGCGACAAGGTCACCTTCAAGACCACCGAAGTCATGGACTTCAAGACGGCGCTGGACCGTATCTGCCTGTTGCTCTTCAAGCACCGCGACAACTACTGGATGGTTCACCACGATGGTGTGCTCGAGGTCATGCGCATGACCGAAGGGCTGCGCAAGGACATTCTGCAGAAGACGGATATGTATCCCAACGTCGCGGCCTTCAAGGCGGCGGCCCGCAGCGAGAACGATCTGGTGATGTTGATCTACTCACCGGAGAAGGGCTCGGTGGACGACCTGACCGAACTGCGGGATTTCCTGGATGACTATGTCCGCATGGCGCCCCTGGCCGACCCCGACAAGAATGCCATGTACATCTTCGCCCTGGCCAAGGACATCGAGAAGTTCCTCGACCTGGTCGAGCTGTTCGACGCCGCGGGCAAGTCGCCGGAGATCGTCAAGCGGATACCCGTGAAACACATTCTGCCGTCCGAAGCTCTGGACATGCTGGGGCAGCTCATGGACCTCTCCGGCACGCGAGCGGCGCAGTCTTCCTCTCGTTCGCGCAGCAGCAAGTCGAAGAAGAGCGGCTCGGCGGCTGCTCGATCGGCGGGCACGCGCAGCCTGAACATCCTGCCGCTGGATGATCGCAAGATCCTGCTGGTCAAGGCCCTGCCCAGCGACATCGCCGAGATCGAGGAGCTGCTGCCCTTCGTGGACGTGGCCACCGACGAAAAGGGCGAGTACGAGATCATCGAGCTGGTCCACGTCACCACCAAGGAAATCATGACCGGGCTGTCGTCGCTGCTCCAGGGCAAGACCACGGTCAAGCCGTCCTCATCGTCCGGCAAGAAGTCCAAGCGCACCACCGCTCGGCCGCCGGGTGCCGTCTCGTCGGAGGATGTCACCGTCTGGCCCGATACGCGCCAGAACCGGCTCATTTTGGTCGGCACCGAGGAGGGCAAGGAGGAAGTGCGGAAGATCGTCGCTCTGCTTGACGTCGCGGGCAACAACCAGCCTACGGTCGTTGCGCTGGAGCACGCCGATCCCGCCGCCTTGATCAACAAGATCAGCCCGGTGATCGAGAGTATCTACCCACAGAAGGATCAGACCCGGCCGTTCAGTGCCACCCCTGACGACGCCAACAACGCGATCATCCTGCTGGGCGGGGCGCCGCCGGTCAAGCTGGCCCAGGACCTCATCGCCAAGTGGGACGTGGTGTCCGACGAGCCCAGCCTGCACAAGATAAACATCGTGAACATGAAGCCCAGCGAGATGGCCAACCTGCTCTCGCGGGTCGAGACCGGTGCCCCCAAATCCACTCCCCGGACCGCGCCCCGCAAGAAGGGCGGCAAGACGCCGTCGCGTTCGCGGACGGTCAGCGCCGTTGGCAAGTTCATCGGCGAGGACAGCACCGGCTTTCTGTACGTGATGTGCACGGACCGCGAGTGGGAGGAGACTTACCTGCCGCGCATCCAGGAGCTGGACGAGGATGCCGGCGGCAAGCCGGACGCGCCGCACACCATCCTGGTCGAGAAGGGCGACCCGGCGGACATCATTGAGAAGCTGGGCAAGCTCTATGCCGACCACAAGACCGGCCCTCGGATGATCCCCGTGGACGATACCATCTGGGTCTTCGATGCCAGTGACAGGGAGCTGGCCCAGTTGGAGCAGCTCACCCGCGAACTGGACATCGATCCGGACGAGGCTGCCGACATTCAGCAGCGGTTGTTCAAGCTCGAACACGCCGCGCCGGCCACGATTCGCGAGGCCATCAACACCCTGCTGTCCTCCTCGCCGCAGCGGGCCCGCCGCACTACGCCGACCAAGGGCAAGAAGCCTACCACTCGTCGTCCGGTCAGCAGCGGCAACGGCGCGGACGCGATCAGAATTGTCGATGTGGGTGACGACGCCCTGCTGATCAAGACCTCGGCCGAGAAGATGGCCCAGATCGAATCCCTCATCGCCGAGTTGGACGTTGAGACCGACACGCCGACCGAGATTCGGGTCTACCCCTTCCCGCCCGGTGTGAACGTACAGCAACTGGCCCAGGATCTGGGCAGGTTCCACGGCGGTACCGTCTCCGCCGCTCCGCGCCGGACGGCCAAGAAAAAAGGCCAGGGTAGCAGCCCTGCCCGGCGGACCTCCACCGGCGGCGTGCTCATCGTGCCCCAGCCGGCGGCCCACCGCCTGCTGGTGTCGGCGCCAGTCGATCAGTTCGAGGAAATCGAAGAGACCATCCAACTGCTCAGCGTCGAGGCCTCCGCCTCCGAGACGGTCTACGAGTTCATTGAAGTGGAGAGCGGCAACGCCTTCGACCTCGAAGGGATCATCAAGCCCATGCTGCAGAACAAGCTGAGCCAGCTTGTTGCTGACGGCACGCTGTCAGCTCCGCCTGGTGGCGGTAAGAGTGGCGGCGCCCAGAGCCTGCTGACCTTGCAGGCTGATCCGCGTGGCGATCGGCTGATAGTCATGGCTCCCCGGCCAATCGTCGAAGAAGCCCGCATGCTCGTCGACAGTCTCGACCGCCCCAGCGACGAGACTGGCGATAGGATCATCCGCACGGTCAAACTGACCAAGGTGGACCCCGACGAGATGACCAACTCCATCCGAGCCATGCTGACCGGGCAACAGGCCCGCACGACGCCGCGCGGCCAGCAAGGCGGCAAGGGAGAGCGTGCAAGACGGCAGCGCCGGCCGCGGCAGCAATCGCAGGCCACAGGCTCGCTTGACGTGGTCATCAACCCCGCCCCAGGCGCCCAGGCTGTGGTGCTGGTGGGCGTCGCCCGCGACATCGAAACCGTCGAGGGCTGGATCAAGATGCTCGACGAGGACGCCACCGGCAGCGGCAAGACCCTCAAGATCTACGAGCTGGCCGACGCCGACGTCGAGATGGTGGCCGACACTTTGATGAATGTCGTCGACAGCGGTGGCGGCATCAAGGCACCCAAGGCCAAGAGCAAGAGCAGCGACGACCTGTGGGGCGACACCTTTACCACCGAGGTCACCCGCACTGGCAAGGACCTGTACATCAGCGGCAACACGCTCAGTGGCACGATGCTTGTGGCCGCCTCGCCGGCCAAGCTCCGCGAAGTGGACGAGATTGTCGCGATGTTTGTCGGCGACGAGACGACCGAAGGCATCATCCTGCCGCACGACCCGGTCCCGTATATGACCTACCCCTTGGAGACTGTTGACGCCTTCGACGCGGTCTACACGCTCGAAAGCCTCCTGGAAGTGCTCTGGCCTTACGAGGATGTGCCCAAGGTCGACTACATTCCCTTCACCAACATCCTGGTGGTCAAGGGCAATCCCGAGCACTTCAAGGAGATCGAAGACCTGATCGTCAAGTACGTGGACAAGGGGGAGGGTGGCTTAGGCGAGGCCCAGGGCCACGTCGTCACCTCGACCATCGGCACTGGCATGACCGCCAAGGACGTCGCTCTTCTACTCCAGGCCCGCTTGGAGGGCTTGGGGTTGGACGTGGAGGTCCAGTCGCTGAACCCGGAGGAGCCTGGCAAGACACTGGAGCGTATCAACCCCTGCGTATTGCCGGTCTCGTTGTTTGACGCTGTTACCGGCGTGGCTGCGGCCGCTGCCGGGGCTGACGACACCGAAGAGGAAGCTGACGCGGGTCAGGCTCTGAACGGTCTGATCGGTGCCCAGAAGAGCGACCAGGAGGCCAGCGCCGAAGACGGCTCGGCCAAACCTGTGTTGAAGATTCGTTTCGACGACAAGACCGGCATCGTCTACCTGGAAGGGGCGAAGAACGCCATCCAGGATGCCGACGACCTGATCAAGACAATAAAGGAAGAAGCCAAGGAATTGCCGGCTCCGCCGGATATTCGCATCTACCGTCTGAAGCACGTCAGCCCGGCCAAGGCCTCGGACATTTTGGAGGCCATGTTTAACGACCGGCAGCTTCGCCAACAGCAGCAACAGTTGCTTCGTCAACAGCAGCAGCAACAGCGGCAACGCCAGCGTCAACAACAGCAGCAGCAGCAGCGGCAATCCCAACAGCAAGGCGAACAGGGTCGGCGCGGCCAGCAGCAGGGCCGTCAGCAGCAGCAACAACAGCAGCCGACGATCCAACTGACGCCGCTGACCGTCCGGGTCTACCCCAACCCGCGCGAGCGGACCATCATCATCCGCGCCGCCACCGAGCTGTACCCCGCCATCGAGGACCTGCTGGCGACCGTCGATCGCGAGCCGATCGTCCCGGTGGATTACAAGATCTTCACGCTGCAGAACCTGGTGGCTGAAGAGGTCG
>JANQGB010000293.1 GCA_028277545.1 Phycisphaerae bacterium
GCTGGGCGGCGCGCAGGGTGGCGGTGTCAACCACGTTGAATTGCAGGTGGTGGCCGTCCATGCGGAAGTAGGCGCGGATCAGGTGGGCCAGCTTGGTGAGCCCCTCGTCGCCGTCCAGCACCTGGCGGGTGAACTTCTGGTTCAGCAGGGTCCCACCGGTCTTGAGGTGATCCATCTTGCCGGCCGACTTGAGGACGGCCGTGGGGCCGTTGCGGTCGGCTCCCTGTACCGGCGAGATGCCCTCCGATAGCGGCGTCCAGGCCTGGCGGCCGTCCGGCATGGCACCGGTCACCGACCCGAAGTATACGTGACAGGTGGTTGGCAGCATGTTGATGTGGTATTGGCCGCCCTTGGTGTTGGGGCGCCGCTCGACGGCCTGGAAGAACACATCGAAGCTGGCCTGCATGAGATCGTCGGCCTCGTCGTTGTCGTTGCCGTACTTGGGTGACTTGTTCACCAGGATTCGGCGTAGTTTCTCATGCCCCTCGAAGTCGGCGCTAATGGCCTCCAGCAGCGAGTCCATGGTAAACGAGCCGGCCTCGTAGATATGCTCCCTGATGGCCGCCAGCGAGTCAGTCAGCGTGCCGATCCCTACGCCCTGGAGGTAGTTGGTGTTGTACCTGGCCCCTCCGTCGTTGTAGTCCTGGCCGGTGGCGATGCAATCGTCGATGAGGATCGAGAGGAAGGGCGCCGGGGCGTAGGTCGCATACATCCGTTCTATGATCTGGTTGCCCTCGATCTTTACCTCCACGAAGTGCCGCACTTGCCGGCTCCAGGCCTCGAACAACTCGTCGAAGGACTCGAAGGTGCGCGGATCGCCGGTGGCGGGGCCGAGTTGCCGCCCGGTCCGGGGGTCCTGCCCGTTGTGCAGGGTCAGCTCCAGGATCTTCACCAAGTTGAAGTAGCCGGTCAGGATGTAGGCCTCCTTGCCGAAGGCTCCGGTCTCGACGCAGCCGCTGGTGCCGCCCTCCCGGGCGTCTTCCAGCTTCTTGCCCTGACGCAACAGTTCCCGCACCACCGCGTCGGCGTTGAACACCGAAGGGAACCCGTAGCCCTGGCGAATGACGCGGCAGGCCGCCTTCAAGAACCGCTCCGGGGACTGGGCCGATATCTGCACGTTGGTGCTGGGCTGCAGGATGTGCATGTCGTCGATGATCTCCAGCAGCAGGTAGGAGACCTCGTTGACCGCATCGTTTCCGTCCCGAGTCAATCCGCCAATGTTGATGTTGGCGAAGTCGGTATAGGTGCCGCTCTCGGCCGCCGTCACGCCGACCTTCGGCGGAGCCGGGTGGTTGTTGAACTTGACCCAGAAGCACTCCAGCAGTTCCTTGGCGGTCTCACGGGTCAGCGTGCCGTCCTCGATACCCTGGACGTAAAAGGGATACAGGTGCTGATCCAGGTGACCCGGGTTGAATGCGTCCCAGCCGTTCAGCTCGGTGATGACTGCCAGGTGGCAGAACCAGTAAGCCTGCAAGGCCTCCCAGAAATCCCGCGGCGCGTGGGCGGGGACTCGTTCGCATACCCGGGCGATGCGCTCCAGCTCCGCCCTGCGAACGGGATCAGTTGCGTCCGCCTCCATATGGCGGGCCAGGGCGGCGTGCCGATTGGCGAACAGCATGACCGCGTCGGCGGCGATCTCCATGGCCCGGAGTTGTTCACGCTTGTGGTACGCCTGGGGGTCACCCAGCAAATCGAGGCGGTCGATGCTGGCAGCGATATCCGCCCTAAAGTCGAGCATGCCCTGGCGATATATCTTGCCGTCGGCCACGGTGTGGCCGGGCGCCCGCTGCTCCATGAACTCGGTGAAAACGCCGGCCTCGTAGGACTGGTGCCATCGCTCGGGCAGCGACGCGAATACCCGATCCCGCATCGAACGGCCCCGCCAGTACGGGATGACCTGCTCGTCGTAGACCCGCACACTCTCCGGGCTGACGGCGTAGCGCGTCTTGTCACGGCTATCGAGGATGCGCAGGTCCTCCAGGCTGTGACAGGTCAACTCCGGATAGGTAGGCGTTGCCCGCGGCGCGGGCCCTCTCTCGCCGACGATCAACTCGTCATCACCGACGAAGATGGTCTTGTGCCGGCAGAGATGCATGAACGACATGGCCCGCATGACCGGGACCGAGTGCCTGCCCTCGTGTTCCCGGTAGAAGGCCGTCAGCAGTTCAGCCCGCTCCGTAGAGATGTACGGGTCGGTCTCTTCGCTTCGTTGCCGCAGTCTGGCCACTCGCTCGGTCATAATCAGCCACCTGTTCTCACCTGCAGGCCGAAGGACCTCAGCCGCTCGGCGATGGTTCTCAATCGTTGAGCGTCGGGCGCCCTGGTGTTCAGCACTACCCGCGGTCCCGTCAGCCGGTTGGATTTCTCGTGCCCGGCGCCGTGGTAAGGCAGGACATCCACGCCGCTGACACGATCGAGGGAGGCCACGAACCGCCCGGTGGCCTCGATATTGGCGTCGTCATCGTTAAACCCTGGCACGACGGCCACACGAACGACGACGTTGCTGCCCGCAGACGCCAGGCGCCTGATGTTCTCCAGAATAAGCTCGTTGCCCGCACCGGTAAGCCTCTGGTGGGCCTGGTTGTCGATGTGCTTCAGATCAAAGAGCCACAAGTCAACCTGCTCGTTGATGCGTTGGATAACCTGGGGCTCGGCATACCCGCTGGTGTCAACCGCGGTGTGAATTTCCCGCGCTCTGCATTCCTCCAGCAGCGCCTGGAGGAAATCCGGCTGCTGCAGCGGTTCGCCGCCGGAGAACGTCACCCCTCCGCCGGACTGCTCATAGAATACGAGATCCTTCTCGATCTCAGTCGCCAGCGTGGCGCTTTCGACGCTGCGCCCGATTATCTCCCGCGCCTCGCCCGGGCAGGCGTCGACACACTCACCACAAACAGTGCAGCGCGCAGCATCCGTGGCCGGCTGGTTGTCCTTCAGGGTGATCGCCCCGGCGTCGCAGGTCCTGAAACACTCCCCGCACGCCAGGCAGCGGCGGCCCCGCCAGCTCGGCTCCGGCAAGGTCACCCAACTCTCCGGATTGTGGCACCAGCGGCAGCGCAGGGGGCAGCCCTTGAAGAAAACAGTAGTGCGGATACCCGGTCCGTCGTGAATCGCGTACCGCTTGATGTCGAAGATCACCCCCGTCATGTCGGCCCTCGTACACCCCGGGGCGCATATCGTGACTCTCCGCGCCCGGTCTTTTCAAAGGTACTCGAAACGGGTAGGCCCCTGCAACGAGACAGGTGCCGGCAGGAGAGCTCGCCCATGACATAGTTCCCTTGATTCCTGGACTGCCCGGCACCTATCATCACGCCCGGTCCGCCAGCACGATACCGCGAGGTTACCCTCACGGCTGGTTCGCCGCCTGGGCCCGCCCGAGGGCGCACCGCTGGTCTTGCCAACCACGGAACTCAGCAGCAGGATGCAGCATAATGCAGATCGCGAAAGCAAGGAGCGGCACACCCGCTGCGAGAGTCGCTCGCGCAGGCAGGGTCTTGCCGGCGGGCGTGTTGATTCTCCTTATGGGCGCGGCGCTGAGCATGCCGACCAGGAGCGCGGCGGTGGAAACACACGACTGGGAGGACCCGGCCGTCATCGGCAAAAACAAGGAGGCGGCCCGTTGCACCTCGTTGCCCTACCCGGACGTCTCGACCGCCCGCATCGGTACGCGCGAAGCGTCGCCTTTCCATCAGTCGCTGAACGGCCAGTGGAGGTTTCACTGGGTGCCCGCGCCCGGCCAGCGGCCAGAGGGCTTCTACCGGCCCGAGTACGACGTCAGCGAGTGGGACCTGATACAGGTGCCGAGCAACTGGCAGTTGCAAGGCTACGGCCAGCCACGCTACCTCAACGTGCCCTACGTCTTCCCCGCTGACCCACCGCGGATACCGCATGACGACAACCCTGTGGGCTCCTATCGAACGGAGTTCGAGGTCCCCGATCAGTGGCGGGGCCGGCAGGTGTTTCTCCACTTCGCGGGCGTCAAGAGCGCCTTCTACGTGTGGATCAACGGGCAGCAGGTCGGCTATAGCCAGGGGGGCATGACACCGGCCGAGTTCAATATAACACGCTACCTGCGGCCTGGTGCCAACATCCTGGCGTGCGAGGTCTACTGCTGGTCAGACGGCAGCTACCTCGAATGCCAGGACATGTGGCGCCTGGCAGGGATCTACCGTGACGTCTTCCTCTTCTCGACGCCGACGGTACAGGTGCGCGACTTCTTCGTCCGCTGCGACCTCGACGAGAACTACCGCGACGCAGTGCTTAACGTCACGGTGTCGCTGCGCAATTGCGAGGCTGAGGCAGCCGGCAGACACAGTGTTGAGCTCCACCTGGTGGACCCGGAGGGAGCCTCGGTCGGCCCGCACCCATTGGCTACGGGCAGCATCGAGGGCCTTGCCGGCGGAAGCGAAGGCCTAGTCAAGATCCAGGCACGGGTGGCCAATCCGCGCAAGTGGACCGCCGAGACGCCGAATCTCTATTCCGTCCTGCTGGAGCTTAGCGACAACCTGGGGCACTGCCTGGAGGTCCGCCGCTGCGGCTTCGGCTTCCGTGAGGTGGAGATGAAGGGTGGCCAGTTGCTGGTCAACGGCCGGGCCATCCTGGTCAAGGGCGTCAATCGGCACGAGCACGACCCCAACCACGGGCGGGCGATTCCCTTCGAGCGCATGGTCCAGGACGTCGAGTTGATGAAGCGCCACAATATCAACACCGTGCGCACCTCCCACTACCCGGACGATCCCCGCTGGTACGAGCTGTGCGATCGATACGGACTCTACGTGATCGACGAGGCCAACATCGAATCACACGGCATGGGCTACCAACCCGAGCGGACGCTGGGCAACGACCCCGCCTGGCTCGAGGCTCACCTTGATCGGACCGTTCGTATGGTCGAACGGGACAAGAACCATCCCTGCGTAATCGTCTGGTCGCTGGGCAACGAAGCCGGCGACGGCGTCAACTTCGAGGCCACCAGCGCCTGGATCCACCAGCGGGACGCCTCCCGCCCCGTGCTCTACGAGCGAGCCATGGACTATGGCAACCACACCGCCCGCCCACACAGCGACATCGTCAGCCCCATGTATCCCGGCGTGAACTGGCTTCTGGACTACGCCGCCAAGCGCACCGACCGGCCCATGATCATGTGCGAGTATGCCCACGCCATGGGAAACAGCGTGGGCAACCTGCAGAAGTACTGGGACGCCATCGAAGCCCACGATCATCTTCAAGGCGGCTGTATCTGGGACTGGGTGGACCAGGGCCTCGCAGCCAAGTCGGCGCCTAAGACCCGGGTCCGCGATCACAGCCGCTACGGCCACACCGGCACCGTTCGGGCGACGGTCGTGGAAGGAGTTCGCGGGAAAGCCATCCGCGACGGCTTTGTCATCCTGCCGGACCATCATGGCCTCGATGTCGTCGGCCAGGAGTTGACCATCGAGGCCTGGGTCCATCCGGATCCCTCAACAGGGCCGGGGCCTATCGTCAGCAAGGGAGACACGCAGTACGCGCTCAAGATCGCCGGAGACGGCCAGGCGCTGGAGTTCTTCATCTACGACGGAATCTGGATCACCTGCCGGGCACCGTTGCCCGAGGATTGGACGCAGCGCTGGCATCACGTAGCCGGCGTCTACGACTGCAAGAAGCTGCAGGTCTTCATCGACGGCCAGGTGCGCGGCACGCACCCTCACACCGGACGGATCCAGCGCTGCTCCAGTCCGGTCAACGTGGGGCGCAATTCCGCCTATCGAAACCGCCGGTTCAGCGGGGCCATCGACGAAGTCCGCGTCCACGATCGGGCCTTGGCATCCAGCGAACTGAACCGCCTGGACGCGAAGCCATCTGCATCGTCGGTTCTGTGGCTCACGTTCGACTCGGAGGATCTTCGCCAGGTCGGTGGCGGCCAGGAGTTCTGGGCCTACGGCGGCGACTTCGACGACCACCCCAGCGATGGCAACTTCTGCTGCAACGGACTGGTCCGGCCAGACCGCTCGCCCAACCCCTCGCTGTACGAGGTTCGCAAGGTTTACCAGTACATCAAGACCGATCCCATCGATCTGGCGGCCGGGCGACTCCGCGTCCGCAATGCCTACGGTTTCCTGAACCTTGATTTCGTTGACGTACTGTGGGACCTACAGGCTGACGGTAAAGTCCTGCAGCACGGCTCACTGCCCAAGCTCGCCCTTCCGGCTGCCTGCGAGCAACAGGTCACGGTTCCGTTTGACCGGCCCGATGTGGCACCCGGCACGGAATACTGGCTCAACATCCGCTTCTCCCTGGCGAAGGACACGCTGTGGGCCAAGCGCGGGCACGTGGTGGCGTGGGACCAGTTCAAGCTGCCGTTCGACGTTCCCCCGGCGCCGCGGGCGGACGCGTCGGCCATGCCGCCCCTCAAGATGACCGAGGCGACGGACGCGGTGGTAGTAACCGGCGCGAGCTTCAATCTGGTCATAGGCGTCACCAGCGGGGCGATCGAGTCGTTCGAACACGGTGGCAGGCAACTGCTGGCTGGTCCGCTGGTGCCCAACTTCTGGCGCGTGCCGATCGACAACGACGAGGGCAACGGCATGCCCCGGCGTCAGGGAATCTGGCGGCAGGCCGGCCAACGGCGCCGGGTGAGCGGCATCGAGGTCAGGCAACCGGACCCGCAGACGGCACGCATCGCCGTGCAAGGAACTGTGCCCGCCGGCGATTCGACTTGCCACACCACCTACACCGTCTACGGCAGCGGTGAAGTCGTCGTCGATCACCACTTCGAACCGGTCGGCGAACTACCCGACCTGCCCCGCTTTGGCATGCAGATGGCGGTGCCGGGTGAGCTTGACACCATGACCTGGTATGGCCGCGGCCCGCATGAAACCTACTGGGACCGCAAGACGGGCGCGGCCGTCGGTGTCTACTCCGGCTCCGTTGAGGAGCAGATGCACCACTACGTCCGCCCTCAGGAGAACGGAAACAAGACGGACGTGCGCTGGGTCGCCCTGACTAATGACGCTGGGGATGGCCTGCTGGCCGTTGGTATACCGCTGCTCAGTGTCAGCGCCTGGCCCTATACCATGCTGGACCTGGAAACCGCCGACCATCCCTACGAACTGCCGCAGCGCGACACGATCACCGTCAACCTCGACTACCGGCAGATGGGCGTCGGCGGCGACAACAGTTGGGGCGCCCGCACGCACGCCGAATACACGTTGCCTGCCAGGCCGTACACATACCGCTATCGTCTGGTTCCGCTGGCGTCGGGCGGCCCGCCGGTCGAGCAGTTGGCCAGGAGGTCGTTCGAATAGGCCACAGCGCCGTGCGGGATGACGTTGCTCTTCCGCAGGGCGCCTCGCCGCTTGGAGCCCTGCCTGCGGCGGGCAAGCAGTTCGGTGCCCCAGGCCTCTACCTGATCCAGCGGCGCGCCGCCAAGCTGGTGGATACGCCCGACGGTCCGGCAGCGAGGTTGACATGGGTACCAGGCCCGGCGGTAATGCTGGCCCGCGGGCGCTGGGCCCGGCATTTATGCCGGGTGACAATACGCAGCGTAGCAGGTGCGAACCCGGTTCACCGGGTTTCTCGATGGTGGTCTGCAAACGTCGGTGGTGGAGCACCGCGATCCACAATGCCTACTGCGAGCAGGACGAACCCGAGTTTAGTTGTGGACACCAAAAAAGGACCAGCGAGATCATCACGCGATAGGGAGTGCTGTCGAGTGGCTCGAGAGAGCTGAGATGGCTGATGGGTAAACCCAAGCCGCGAGAACCCCGCTGACAGCGGGCTCAATGACAGCGCTTGGCGTTCAACACCCGGCATAAATGTCGGGCCTAGCGCTTGGCCACGTGCAGTCAGCGTGAGGCGCGCTCAACGCCGGTTGACGACAGTAACACCAGAGGAGTCATCTGTCATGCGTAGTTACAGCTATACCCGCACCCACCGGAGGGTGGCCGACACGGCTCTATCACTCGCCCTGCTGCTCGCTGGTACGGGCTGCGCCACGACCTGGCCCGCCGAGGTGGAGCAGACCCTGGACGCCGCCGGCGATAACCGGGCTGAACTTCAGCGAGTACTGGAACACTATCGCCAACAGGAAGACCCGCAGAAACTCCAGGCAGCTCAGTTTCTGATCGCCAACATGGCCGGCCACGGCTACGCGGTGATCGCTCTGGTGGACGCGGACGGCAACGAAGTGGAATACGATGCCCTCGACTATGCCGGCTTCAAAGAGGCTCAAGAGGCGCTCGACGCCCTGGAGCAAGAGCACGGCGAGTTGGAATTCAAACGCCGGCGTTTCGACAAGGACGTTCAGACCGTCACCGCCGATTATCTGATCGAGAACATTGAATTGGCGTTCGAGGCCTGGCGCGGGAAGCCTTGGGCCCGGAGCCTGTCCTTCGACGCCTTCTGCCAGCACGTGTTGCCCTACCGCGGCAGCAACGAGCCCATCAACCCCACGCGCCGCGCCTGCCTGGAGCGCTACTCGGACCTGGAATCGCGCCTGGGCAACACGTCCGATCCGAAGGAGGCCGCCGACCTCGTCCAGCGCGACGTCCACTCCTGGGTGCGGTTCAGCGACCTGTA
>JANQGB010000314.1 GCA_028277545.1 Phycisphaerae bacterium
TCCAGCCGCGTCGAGTTGCTCGCTCGGACTACAGCGATGGACCAGGCCGCAACTGGGAGGCCACCAAGGGCGTGCCGCAGATTGTCATTACGGCGTTTAACCCTGGAACCGTGCTGGTGGTCATATTCGCGGCCTGGTCCATCGCTGTAGTCCGAGCGAGCAACTCGACGCGGCTGGGTGCCATTGCCCTGTTCACCTGTTTTCTGGTCGGGTACGTGATCCTGACATACTTCGCCACGGTACACCGCGGGCCGAACTGGGACTTCTACTGGTCGCAGAGTGACTGGCCAGTGCACTGACAGCACAGAGAGAGGCCATGGAACCTCGGCAAATACGACTTATGAAGATCGTGATGCTGGCAGGATCGCTGGCGTCGCTGGTGGTGCTGGTTGTGGCGGCGTACCAGGAGAATTTCCTGGGGCAATGGCGAAGCCTGCAAAGCGACTACGCCGAGCTGTTGTGGGAGACGGCGCCTTCGGAGGCCGCCCGGCAGGCGGCCATGACGTTCGCGGTCGAGCACAAGCAGATCTTCCTGCCGGAGTTGGAAGCCATTGACCGCTGCACGACCTGCCATCTGGGGGTCGAGAACCCGGCAATGAGCGACACGGACCAGCCTTTCCGCCAGCATCCCGGCGAGTTGCTGGTGCAGCATCCTGCGGAGAAGTTCGGTTGTACGATCTGCCACGGAGGGCAGGGCCGTGCGGTGAGCAAGGAAGCCGCGCATGGCTGGGACGAAGACGGCCAGCCGGTCGCCCATATCGAAGGGCCGATGCTTCGAGGGGTCGCCATTTACACCAGTTGCGGGCAGTGCCATACCGAGCTGGATGCTTTCGGCGGCAGCGCCGATCTCTATGCCGCGGGCACGTCAGCAGGTGACGGCCCGCGTTCGCGAGTGCCGATCACAGACGCGACGCTGGACCTGTCGCTGCCCGGTGCCGACCTGTTGACCGAGGGCAAGCGGCTGTTCGTCGAGTCCGGGTGTCTGGGGTGCCATCAATATCGGGATCGAGGCGGCAACCTGGGTCCCGACCTCACCTACGTGGGCGACAAGACGGTTCACGACTTCGACTTCGCTCACGTCAAAGGTGAACGCACGGTCGAACAGTGGCTCTACGAACACTTTATGGTTCCCGGTGAGGTCTCGCCAGGCACGACCATGCCGGACATGGGGCTGACGCCAGACCAGGGCCGGGCGCTGAGCCTCTACATGATGAGCCTGCACCGCAAGTCGGCCCCTGCGTCGCACATGCCGCCGCCCGCGCAGGCCCAGTTAGCGGCCGCCCGGCCCGTTAGCGGGGAGGTGCTTTACGGCATGTTCTGCGCGTCATGCCACGGTGCGGACGGCCACGGTACGACCATGCGGACGGGGCTCTGGCCGCTGGATGCCGATCCGTGGGGGCACCAATGGGACGATCGGCGGGTAGTGATAGAGACGCGGAACGAGATGGAGGTGTTGGTGCCATCGCTGCACCATGCTGACACCCTGGGCACGGTCAGCGACGACTACCTGCGGTACATCATTGCCAATGGCCGCCCGGGTACCAACATGCTCGCTTGGGCGAAGCAGGGGGGGCTCAATGCTGGGGAGGTTGAGGCACTGGTGGACTACCTGCGCAGTTGGCAGCGTCCGGCTCCCGACTTGGTCGATGCTTCCGCCTCACGGGGTGATTCCCGGATGGGGGCGGCGCTGTATCGGGCCAATTGCGCTGCCTGTCACGGGCGGGATGGCGCCGGAGGCATAGGCAACACGCTGAACTCGCCGACCTTCCTGGCGGTCGCCTCTGATGAGTTCCTCAGGCAGACCATCGCCCAGGGCAGGCCCAACACAGCCATGCCGGCCTGGCGCGAGTTCGACAGCCAGGAGATCAGCGATCTGCTGGCCTACATGCGTCAATGGCAACCGGAGCGGGGAACTCGGGACGGCGTGTTGACGCTGCTGACCGGCGAGGAGACCCCGCAGGCGTCGGCGACTATCGGCCAAGTCCTCTATGACGCCAACTGCGTCATGTGTCACGGAGCAGACGGGGCCGGCGATCTTGGGCCGTCACTTAATACGCAGGCCTTTCTGACCGTGGTCGATGATCCCTATCTGGTGGATACTCTCATCGAGGGGCGACCAGGAACCGGGATGCCAAGCTGGCGGCACTTGTCCAGCCGGGACGTGGCCTCGATCGTGCGCTACATTCGCACCTGGCAGACCGAGCCCGGCAAGTCGGCAGACTGGCACGCCCAGGTCGTGCCCCAGGGTGACTGGGATGCCGGCCACAGCCTGTTTGTCGGCGTTTGTGCCGGATGCCACGGTGCCGAGGGTCAGGGTGCTACCGGCCCGCAACTGAACAACCCGGTGTTCCTCAGAACCACGACCGATGTGATGCTGCGGGAGTGGATCACCCACGGCAAGGAAGGCACGGAAATGCGCGGCTTCCGCAAGGGAGGCCAGGGCATTACCGAACTGACCGACCGGCAGATCGAGGACATCGTGTCCCATCTCCGGCGTCTCGAGCGACTGGCGGACAGCGGTGGGCGCCTGGTGGCGAAGTCGCCGCACGGCCGGCCTGAACTGGGGGCGGCCTTGTACGTGAACAACTGTGCCGGCTGCCACGGGGATCGTGGTGAGGGGTCCAGCGGTCCGGCCCTGTCCAACCCGAACTTTCTCAAGTACGCCTCGGATGGGTTCCTGATGGCCACCATGGCACTGGGGCGCAGCGGGACGGAGATGCGACCGGTCAAGCGGGGGCCGCAGTCGATACTGGGCCTGACCAGTGATGAGGTCAACAACCTGGTCGCGTACCTGCGATCGTGGGAGCACGATCCACCCTATACCGAGCCGACCGACTTGCCGCACCGCTTCGTCGTGCCCTGGGATCTGGCGCGAGGAAGGGACCTGTTTGTCTCCCACTGTGCGGGTTGCCACGGTGAGGAAGGCAAGGGCATGTGGGCTCCGGAGTTGAACAACGAAGGATTCCTGGCGGCAGCGACAGATGGCTTCCTGCAAGCCACCATCATCCGCGGGCGCCACGGGACGGCCATGCGTGCCTTTGGCCCTGGCCGGCAGGGTCTGGCTGACCTTACCGAGCGGGACATCGACGACATCGTAGCCTACATCAGACAATGGTCGATACAGACACCCTCCCCGATGACCATGCCGGCGGAGCGTTCTCTGGAGCACCCGGCTGCGCCTCTGGGCGAGCCGACCGCCAGTCTCCAGCCAACAGCACGCCACGGTGCTGTCAAGAGAGTAGACGTGAAGCGCGACCCGAGAGCGCGAGGCCATTTTGCGCCCGTTGCTGCGGTTATCCCGACAGCGGAAGGAGACTAGACCCATGAGCGATGCCAAGCAGCCGTCGTCAAACCAGGAGACTCCCATGCCGGCCTGTACCATTCACCGGAAGGTCAAGTACGGAAAGGAGTTTGACCGGCGGGCGTTCATGAAGATGGCCGCTGGTACCGGCGCCGCCGTGACGGCCACCACCCTGCTGCCCGGCGAGTTCGTGCAGGCCCAGGCCGCACCAGCGACGGGCAAAACGGGTCAGTTTGGGATGAAGCTGCTACAGGCCGCCTGCCCCTATTGCGGCGTGGGCTGCGGTACGCTGATCAAGGTGGAAGGCGACAAGGTCGTCGGCATGGTGCCGGACAAGAAGCACCCCACCAATCGCGGCATCCAGTGTATCAAGGGCCTTAACGCCCACGAGCCCATCTATCGCGACCGGCTCGAGAAGGTACTGGTGCGCAAGGACATGAGCGATCCGTTGCGCGGGCACGTGTCCGACACCAAGGGGCGCTTCGACGACGACGTATTCCGGGAGGTCTCCTACGAAGAGGCAGAGGAGATCGTGGCCGAGCGGGTCGCCGAGCTTATCAAGGAGAAAGGGCCCAACACCATCGGGCTGAACGGTTCCGGCCAGTTGACCATGGAGGCCCAGTGGGTTGAGAACCTGCTGATGAAGGGGGTCATCGGCAGCAACTCGATCGAAGCCAACGCCCGCATGTGCATGACCTCAGCGGTGACCGGGTACTTTCACTCTTACGGCTCGGACGCACCGCCGACCAGCTATGAAGACATCGAAGAGGCGGACCTGATAACCTTCTGGGGCCACAACGCTCGCGAGGCTCACCCCATCCTCTTCTGGCGCGTGGCCGACCATAAGCAGCGGCACGACATTCCAACCTGTGTGGCCGACCCGCGCCGCACCGGCACGGTGATCGGGCTGGAAGACATCAATCCGCGCAACAGTTACCACATCCCAACCCTTAACGGCGACATCAGCTATCTCAACGCCATTGCTCACGTGCTGATGAAGCGGTATCCACAGGCGTGCATGCCGGAAGAGTGGCTCGAGCAGCACACCAACGGCTGGACAGAGTACAAAGAGGGCGTGCTGCAGCAATACTCGCCGGAGCAGGCGGTCGAGCGCCTGCAGAAGATCGACGAAGGCCGGGTGACGGTCGAGACGATCGAGCAGGTTGCCCAGGCCTGGGCCGAAGCCTCCATCAAGGGGCGAGAGCGTGGAAGAGGCGGCGTGCTGAGTTTCTGGGGCATCGGCTACAACCAGATGCTGCACGGTCAGCACAACACCATCAGCATCATTAATCTGCATCTGCTAACCGGCAACATCGGTCGTCGCGGCTGCGGCAGCCATTCGCAGACCGGACAGCCCAACGCGATGAGCGAGCGGCTCATGGGCGGGCTCACCGGGCGGCTGCCGTTCAACCAGCCGCTCAAGAATGAAGAGTGGCGCAATCACATCGCCGATGCCTGGCGCATCCCACGAGCGCGCCTGCAGCAGACCTCTGCACTGCCCAATCCCGGCATGGTGCTGGGTATGATGGAGCGGGCCCTTAAGGGCGGTCTGGACGCCATGTTCTGGATGTACACCACGCACGTGCATCTGCCCGATCTGGATACGCTGGTCAGGCCCGCGATGACCAAGATGTTCTGCGTGGTGCAGGACATCTACCGCCACGCTCCCAACAACCTGTACGGCGACGTGATCTTCCCCGCGGCGACCTGGGGCGAGTGGACCGGCGGAACGTACATCCAGTCGGAGCGGCGGGTGTACGTCTGCGACGGGACTGTCAATCCACCGCCGGAGTGTCGTCCGGACCTGGACATGGCGA
>JANQGB010000347.1 GCA_028277545.1 Phycisphaerae bacterium
CGACCTCTGCCGTGCGAGCGATTGGCTCGTCTGACGCCAGGACGTCTCGCAAGTCCTGGACTATGGCTTCGCTGGTGGGAATCTCGCGGTCCAAGGCCAGGGCGCCGGGATATTCGGGGCGGGTTGCCTCCACCGGTACGCGAAACGTCTCGGCCTCCGGGTCGGCGGGATGGAGTAGCCAGGCCCGGTCGCAGTCGAAGATGTTGAGCACCGCCTCCATGACACTGCCCAGCATCTGCTCGACGTCCGTTGCTTCGCGGATGGTCCGATCGACGATCTCGAGGCTTTCGAGCAGTTGGTGGTGTGCCTGGCGCTGGGCTTCGGCCGCTCTGCGCTCCGTGATGTCACACTGCACGCCCCAAACGCGCAGCAGATGGCCGTCCCGTACCTCGCCGTGGAAGCTCTCTATCAGATAGAGAGGGCGACCATTCTTGTCCACGTCCGTCGTTTCCTGGCCAACGACCTGGTACCTGGGGTCCCGCACGGTCAGCGCTGCTCTCTCGCCGTAGTCTGGGGCGAAGTCCGTAGCAGGGTGCCCGATCATGTCCGTCCGAGCAAGGCCGTACATGCGGGCGAGTGTGTCATTGATTTCCGCCACTACCGCGTTTCTGGATATCCAGTCGACCAGTTCGTCGTGCGTCAGGTCAATGGGCGCCGGCGGGACAATATCAACGCGGTAGATGCCCTCCCCGCTGTGGGTGACGAAGTTCCGGTAGCGCTCCTCGCTCTCGCGCAGCGCCTCCTCCGAGCGCTTGCGGTCCGTGACGTCCGTGGCGATACCGAGGATTCCGGTGATTTCGCCGTCGTCGCCGAACACGGGCACCTTCTTGGTAATGAAGGTACGCGGTTCGTCACCGGGTATTGTCTCTTCGAGTTCCAGCGGCCGATGGGTCCGAGCTACTTCGCGGTCTGCGGATGTAAAGCGGTCGGCCAATTCTGGATGATGGATGTCCACATCGTTCCTGCCAAGCACGACTGCGGCGCTGAGGCCGTGGAGTTTCTCGTAGGCCCGGTTAATCAGTTGATAGCGTCCATTGGTATCCTTGAGCCAGATCACGGCGGGCACGTTGTCCAGCACGAACTGCAGGTTCTGCTGGCTGCGCTGACGATCTTCGAGGGCGTTCTTTCGCGGGGTGACATCCTCCATGAAACCGTCGATTCGCGTGATTTGTCCGTGTTCGTCAAGGACGGGCGCGGCGGCATCCCGCACCCACCTGATGACGCCGTCTCTGGTGACAAGTCGATACTCGATGTCAAGGTGCGTGTTGTGCCGGCGGTGTGACTCGAGTTCCGCCCAGACGCGCTCCCTGTCCTCGGGATGTAGCACGGATACCCAGGTGTCCGGGTCGTCGTAGAATTCCTGCGGCGCGTATCCGGTTAATTCCTCCACTCGATCGGACACGAACAGCGTACTTGACGAACCGTCGGGCTTGACCGAGTAGACCGTGACGGGGACATTGTCGCATATTGCCCTAAGATTTCTCTCGCTCTCACGAAGCGAGTCCTCAGCCTGAACCTGCTCCGTAATGTCTCGATCGAGCCTGACGTATCCGCCCGCCTGTCCGTGATCGTCATGGGTCAGCGATATGGCCGCGTCGGACCAGAAGTGGGAGTCATCCTTGCGACGCTGGAGGCACCGTCCGCTCCAGCACCCCTCTTCACGCGCTTGGCGCAGGTGGTCCAGGTCTGGCGCCTGGTCCTCGGCGCCCATTATGACTGTGAGCGGCTGACCAAGTACCTCTTCGGGCAGGTAGCCGTACAGCCGCTGGGCGCCATTACCCCAATAGGTGACTCGCCCGTCGAGGTCCGCGGCTATCACCGACTCGCGCACGCTGTCCAACAGCGACGCCTGGAGGTGAAGCCGCCTCTCGTCCGACGATGAGATGCTCCGTTCCGCCTGCAACTGTTCGAGGTGCGAGCGTAGGGTGCTAATCTCAGTAACAAGTTCTTCCTTGGACCTCCGTACGTCGAGCATGGCAGCCCCCTCAGCATTCATGTACATCTATTATCGTCATACATCGCATCGAGACCCGAACGCCAACCAAGGCGTTTGTACATACCTCGCAACGGATGGCCGGTTGGCTCGGGGTACGAGCGTGCGGCAGGTCGAGGCTGATTTCGCGGTGCGTCGCCGGATAGGTGTGTCTCCGATTCCGGGCGCTGCCGTGGAAGCCTGTTCCCAGGATTGCGAGCGGCGATCGTGGGGCCGGCCGGTCGGGCGAGAACTGGATATCGGGGAGAGACACAAGCCAAGCAGCTGCGAGGGCAGCCAAGGGCGAGCGGTGGTCAGGGACTGTTTCGAGACACCGGCCAAGGTCGGCGACCGGACGTTCAGCCACGGTCCTGTCAGCGGCGTGATAGCTTCTCGACATGCCTCGGCGTGTCTGCCAGGCGCCGAGAAGTATGACGCGCTGCCGTCTTATTTCGTGGAAATAATTCCCGAGAGAGAGATTTGCGGTACAATACGTGCTACGGCGCTCGCCACGGAGACCAGGCGATGAGACTATCGGTTCGTTCGAAGGTTGTCTTGTTCGCAGTTCTGCCCGTCGTCGCCATCTACACTGGGTTCATGCTCTTCAACGTGCTGGAAATGCGGCGATTGACCGTAGCCAGTGTTGAATGGCGCCTGGGCGAGCTTGCCGGCAACGGGGCCCGGCATTTCGACAGTCATCTTCGCGAGGCAGCACAGATTGCGGCGATGACGGCTGCATTCATCGAGAACAGGCCGCAACTCACGTCTGACGAGTTGTACACTCAGCTTCAGACCAACCTCGAGATGAACCCCCTGGTGTATGCCTCTGGCATCTGCTTCGAACCCTATCAGTACGATCCTAATCAACGATTTGTCATGCGCTACGCCTATCGAAACGGCGAAGCGCTGCGACTGTCGGACCCCTCCAGGACCGGCTACGACTATACGGACGAGAAGCAGGAGTACTGGCACGTGCCCCGGACCACCGGCCGGCCGGTTTGGACCAAGCCCTATTACGACGAGGGGGCTGGCGACATTCTGATGAGCACGTACTCTGTGCCCTTCTTCCGCGACGGCGAATTCTGGGGGATCGCGACGGTCGACATACCCCTCGAGCCGCTGCGTGAGTTGGCCGACGTGCGCATGCCGGAGCATTTTGAATTCACTATCATTACCTGCGACGGGACCTACGTCTTCAGCCCGCTTCCGGACAGGATCAACAAGTCGGTCTCCGAGATGTTGAGCCAAGGCGATGGGGACGAGAGGGTCGAACTCGCACGGGCGATTGCCGCTGGTCAGACGGGCTCGAAGAAGGTGACCGGTTGGGTGGCCGGCGAGCGCGAGTGGGTAGCCCATGCCCCCATAGAGTCAGCGCGGTGGGGCTTTGCGGCCAGCGTACCCGAGCGGACTGCCCTGGCGCCTGTGCAAGAGCAGTTTGCCCGCGATGTCATCGCGTTGGGCGCCTCTCTGGTGCTTATCCTGGCAGGCCTCTGGTTCCTCTCGGCCCAGATATCGGGCCCCATTACGCGGCTGGTGGGAGCGGTCACCAGCTTCGCCGCTGGTGACACCACCGCTCGGGCCCAGAAGGCCAGTGATGACGAGATCGGATTGCTAGCAGAGAACTTCAACGATATGGCGGGGCGCGTAGCCCAGCGCGAGAAGGAGTTGAGGGAGAGCGAAGAGAGAAGCCGGGCCATTCTCGATACCGTGCCCGACCTGATGTTCTGCCTGACCCGCGATGGCGTGCATCTGGCCTTCCACGACGCGAAGCGAGCGGAGATCTGCACTCGCCCCGACGAGATCCATGGCCGAACGGTCGGCGAGATTCTTCCGGAGCCCGTCGCCGAGGCTTACCTTCGGCATATCGCCCGGGCCATCGACGGCGGGGAGGTCGAGGTCTTCGAGTACTATCTGGAGTGCTCGGAGACGGACCGGCGGCATTTTGAAGCTCGGATGGTGTCGTACCGAGATGACGAGGTGCTCACGATTGTCCGTGACATCACCGAACGCAGGCGGGCCGAAGAGCAGCTGCGCAGGAGCGAGGGCATTCTGACGGCAGCCCAGAAACTCGCTCACGTCGGCAGTTGGGATTGGGACGTGCAGAGTGGCGACGTTGACTGGTCGGACGAGACCTACCGGATCTTCGGGCTTCATCCCGGGCACTTCCGGCCGCACATAGACTCCGTAATGGCGCTGTTTCACACTGACGACAGAGCCAAGCATGAAGAGCTTATCGAGCACGCGATCGCGGACAAGAGCTCCATCTCGTTTGACGCCCGCATCTTAAGACCGGACGGCACCGTGCGAGAGGTCGTATCCAGCGCGCAAGGCCAGTACGATGAGGAGGACAGGTTGACGCGGATCGTGGGCACGGTACACGACATCACCGAGCGCAAGCGGGCGGAGAAGGACCGCCGAGAGCTGGAGGCCCAACTCCGGCAGTCGCAGAAGCTGGAGGCCATCGGACAACTGGCTGGCGGCGTGGCGCACGACTTCAACAACATCCTCACCGCGATTCTGGGTCACGTCGAGTTGAGCATAGACACCGTGCGTGGTGAGCTGGGGGCTGATCACGGCGCGGTGCAGTCGATGGTACAGATCGAGCAGGCCGCTCAGAGGGCGTCAGCGTTGACCCGTCAATTGCTGACCTTCAGTCGCCGGGACGTCATGCGGCCTCAGGCCTTGAACCTGAACACGATCCTGACGGGCCTGGACAGGATGTTGCAGCGGCTAATCACGGAAGACATCGTGCTGGACACCGCCACCGACCCCGAACTGGCTCTGGTACAGGCGGACGCCGGCCACCTGGAGCAGGTGGTCGTTAACCTGGTGGTGAACGCCGTGCATGCCATGCCCGACGGCGGTCGTCTGACGCTGGAGACCCAGAACGTCACGCTCGACGAGGCCTATACGACCAGCCACGCGGAGGCGCGGCCTGGGCCGCATGTGTTGCTGGCGGTCAGCGATACCGGGCATGGCATGGACGCCGCCACGCTTGAACGGGTCTTCGAGCCGTTCTTCACGACCAAGGCGGTTGACAAGGGCACGGGGCTCGGCTTGGCTACCGTGCATGGCATCGTCAAGCAGACCGGCGGCCACATCATGGTCTACAGTGAGCCGGCGCGCGGCACGACGTTCAAGGTATATCTGCCCGCGATCGGCACAATTCCCGACGACGAATCGCCGCTCTCGGAGCCGGATGCTTACTACCGCGGACACGAGACCATTATGCTATGTGAGGACGATCGGCCAGTTCGTGAGCTGATCGCAGAGTCGCTTAGATCGGCGGGTTACACGGTGCTGACTGCCGGCAACGGTAAGAAGGGTCTCGAGGTGGCACAGGAGCACCCGCACTCCATCGACCTGCTGGTTGCCGATGTGATCATGCCGGACATGAACGGGCGGAAGCTATCTGAGCGGCTGCAGGCCTTGCGGCCGGGTCTGCGGACCGTGTTCATCTCCGGCTACACGTCGAACGTTATCGCCCACCACGGCGTGCTGGACGAGGGTGTCGACTTCCTGGAAAAGCCATTCACGCGGCAGGCTCTGTTGGCCCGGGTGCGGTCCGTGCTCGGCGCCGCGCGGAAGGGAGCCTGACGGTCCGCTGCTGGGGCGCCCGGGCGGTACGATCGCCCTGGCACATCCTGGCTGGCTAATCCGCTCGACCATGCCCGATTCGGGCGCCCGCTCACCGCTCCGGGGAGACTACTCGTCGCGCTGGCGCTGGCCGGCGACGACCCGTTTGGGAAGTGTCGCATGGCGGCACTACTGCGGTCCACAATAGCCGCGTCGTCCTGGCGCTCCGGCGCGGCGAAGTCTCGGTCGCGGCGGCGCGGTTGGCCTTACTGCGAGTCCAACAGAAGCGGGGTGTAACCCGCGGACCGTTCTGGTATGCTGCCCGACCGGCGTCCGCCGGGAGACAGGGGTCGCAGATGGGCCGGTGCTGACTGCAAAATCGAAGCCGCAGATGGATTGAGGGTGCAGGCATGATTGTGGTTATGAAGTCCGGATGCACGCAGGCCGACGTGGATCACGTCGTTGAGTTGATCCGGCAACTGGGCTTGAAGGATCATATCATCGTCGGCACCGACCGCACGGTAGTGGCCGCCCTCGGAGACAAGCGTGGCATCGACAAGGGGTCGATCGAGAACGCCCCCATGGTGGACCGGATCGTCCCCATCCTGGCGCCGTACAAGGTGGCCAGCCGCGAGGTCAAGCAGGAGCCGTCGGTCGTCCCGCTGCTTACGCCGGAGGCGGAGATCGGTACTCAGAAGATCGGCGTCATAGCCGGCCCGTGCAGCGTGGAGAGCGAAGCGCAGATCATGGATGTTGCCCGGCGAGTCCGTGCGGCGGGGGCCATTGGATTACGCGGTGGGGCGTTTAAGCCGCGCACCAATCCCTACGACTTCCAGGGCCTGGGAGAAGAAGGTCTGCGGCTGCTGGCCCGGGCTCGCGAGGAAACCGGGCTGGCGGTCGTGACAGAGGTCATGAGCATAGCCCAGATCGACCTGGTGGCCGAGTATGCCGACGTGCTTCAGATTGGCGCCCGCAACATGCACAACTTCAATCTGCTCAAGGCGGCCGGGCAGTGCGGGAAGCCGGTTCTGCTCAAGCGGGGGATGGTTGCGTCACTGGACGAGTTTCTGCTGGCGGCCGAGTATGTCATCAGCGAAGGCAACCCGAACGTGGTGCTCTGCGAGCGGGGCATTCGCACCACCGAGACATACGTGCGCAACACTCTGCCGCTGGCCATCGTGCCGGCCATCAAGCGCGAATCGCACCTGCCCATCATCGTGGATCCCTCACACGGCACGGGGCATGCTTACATGGTCCCTGCGATGTGCAGGGCCGCTATCGCCGCCGGCGCCGACGGGCTGATGATCGAAGTCCACCCCGATCCGGAGCATGCCCTGACCGACGGGGCCCAGTCCATAACCTGCGAGGCGTTCGAACAGGTCATGCAGGACCTGCGGGCGGTCGCGGCAGCGGTTGGGCGTACGAGTTAGCGCCGCCTCTGATGGTGGTCTGTCACGGCGCCCAGGCAGAAGCCGTGTGTCTGGATGCTCCTGGCGGCTGCGCTGCTCAGAGTCCGATAATCACCACGGGGCGTGTCGCAGGCGACGTCGTGTGTGTCGGTGGGGGGGCGGCTGGTTGAGCGCTTCGGAGCTGGTCGGCTGCCGCGTTGTGAGGTCCGGCGCCCTCGGATACACTGGCGGCTGATTGGGGTATTCCGGCTCGGATGGAGAACGATATGCCTCGCATACTGGAAGGCGACCTGACGGTACGCAAGCAGCGGTTCGCCGTGGTGGTTACGCGGTTCAACGAGTTTGTTACCTCCCGGCTGCTGAGCGGCGCCGTCGACGCGCTGATCCGCCACGGTTGTAAGGAGGAGAATATCACCGAGGTTCGGGTGCCCGGGTCGTTCGAACTACCCCTGGCAGCCAAGAAACTGGCCGACAGCGGCGACTTCGAGGCGGTTGTTGCCCTGGGGTGCGTGATTCGCGGGCAGACTCCGCACTTCGAGTACGTGGCGGCCGAGGTAACCAAGGGAGTAGCGCAGGTAGGCCTGGACACCGGCGTGCCGGTCACTTTCGGCGTAATCACGGCCGACACGCTCGAACAGGCCATTGAGCGGTCGGGCACCAAGGCCGGCAACAAGGGCGCCGACGCCGCGACCGCCGCCATAGAACTGACCAACCTCTATGCCGGTATCTCCGGGGGTGCCTCCAAGGGCAGGAAGCGATCGTGAAACCGGACCGCCACCGCGTCCGAATCCTGATGATGCAGCTACTTTGCCAGCTTGACGTCCAGGGTGAGGGCGGGCTGGAGCACCTGGACGACTTCCTGATCGAATCGGACGATCGGCCGGCCACGCTGTCCTGCGCCCGCCGCATGACGCGGGAGTGTTGGGAGCAGCACGCGGACCTGGATCGGCGGATCTCGGACCGACTCGAGCGATGGGAACTGGTGCGCCTTTCGCCGGTTGAGCGCAACGTGATTCGGGTCGCTCTCCTGGAACTGGCGGCCGGGGACGTGCCACCCAAGGTCATCATCAACGAGGCCATCGAGATTGGCCGTGAGTTCGGCGGCGCGGATTCGCCGGGCTTCATCAACGGCGTACTGGACGCCATCTGGAAGCACGAGCGGGAGGCAGCCAGCCGGGGCGCAGGTGGAGGCGAAGTGACCAGCGGGAACTGAGCGCCGCGGTTGCGGTGCCACGGCTGGGCTGACGCACTGGCAGTGCCAGTCTCGCGGCGCCCGCTGCGGACCGGGACGGAATGGCATCCGTAAGAAGTCGGCCTGCTTGGGGCTGGCGGCAGGGCGGGCGCAGGCTCGCCCATGTAATAGGTGGGACAACCTGCATGGGACTGTTTGATCGCATAAAGAAGGGACTCACCCGCACGCGCGAGAAGATCGGTGCGGGGCTCAATGCTGTGCTGGCGGTTGGCCGCAAGGTGGACCAGTCGCTGCTCGACGAGCTGCGCGACACGCTGCTGCTTTCGGATGTGGGGCCGGTGACGGTGGACAAGCTGATCGGCTCGGTGGAATCCGCCTGGAAGCGCGGCAAGGTCAGCGAAGCCCAGGAGGTCCGCGAGCATCTCAAACAGCAGATCGCGGAGATGTGGCCGGAAGCGGACCGTACTCTGAACTATTCACCGGACGGTCCGACGGTCATCCTGGTCACCGGAATCAACGGTTCGGGCAAGACTACCAGTGTCGCCAAACTCGGCCAGTATCTGGCCAGTCAGGGCAAGAAGGTCATCCTGGGCGCCTGCGACACCTACCGGGCGGCCGCCGTCGAGCAGTTGACCGTCTGGTCTGAGCGCATCGGTGTGCAGATCGTCAAGCACAAGCAGGACGCCGACCCCGGTGCGGTAGCATACGACGCCTGCGAAGCGGCCATAGCCCGCAAGGCGGATGTCCTGCTGATCGACACCGCCGGGAGGCTTCACACCCAGGATCACCTCATGCGCGAGCTGGGCAAGATCCAGAAGGTGGTCGAACGCAAGATTCCGGGCGCCCCGCACGAGGTGCTCCTGGTGCTGGATGCGACCATCGGCCAGAACGCGGTTAACCAGGCCCACGTGTTCAGCCAGCACGTGCGGGTGACGGGACTGTTTCTGGCCAAGCTCGATGGGTCGGCTAAGGGCGGCATCGTGATTGGCATCCGCGACCAACTCGACGTTCCGGTGAAGTTCGTGGGGCTGGGCGAGACGCCGCAGGACGTGGAGCCGTTCGAGCCCGGCTCGTTCATGGACGCGATGTTCGCGGAATAGCGCCGGTGCCAGCGCTCGCTGACCGGTGCAAGCCCAGCGATGCACCCGCCGCGCCGGGGCATGCTGGCTGCTGGCCAGTGGAAGCAGTTGCTGATTGCAGAGTGTGGCACCGGCGTTCTGCCGGTGGGTGCAGTTTCTGTTTCTGAGTTGTGGCACTGGCATCTTGCCAGTGCACGGCATCGGCAAGAGCACGCACTTGAGACGGTCAGCACAGCGGATCCTGATAGGCTGCATGCCGCCTGTCCTGGTGTGCATCGGCGGTGCGACGTTTCCTCCAGCAGGCTGTTAACACATCCCGTGGATGCCCGTCATCTAGAGGAGACGCGAGGCGGACTCTGCCA
>JANQGB010000359.1 GCA_028277545.1 Phycisphaerae bacterium
CGCCGGCCAGAACCGGAACGATCGCCAGGACGCGGAAGTAGGCGTAGCTCAAAGGCCAGGTTGAAATCGCCAGCATGCCCAGGCCGCCCAGCAGCAGCACCAGGCCCCAGACCGAGCCTTTACCGACGCTATGCGCCAGGAGTTGACGGCGGCGGATCACCAGGATGATCAGCGCGATCGGAAGCGCCAGCGTGTGGGCCCAGTCGCTGTTATGGATCGCGGTCCGCACGATCAAGCGGAGCTGTGGCCACAACGCCCACCCGCACAGCACCAGCAGCACCAGCACCTGGATTGCAGCCCGGCGAACGTCCTGCGGCGTCGGCGTGGGTCGGGTCGGGTCGGCGGTGCCTGGCTGGTCAGACATGGGGTCGCTTCTCCCTTTGAACGCTGCCACCCTCGGGCCCTAGGGCACGTAGTAGGCCCAGGCCGATCGCCCCGAGCTGAACGCCCTCCAGTGGTCAAACAGCAGGCGTTCACGAAACCGCCGGGGGTGAATATTGACCAGCGAACTCTGCTGCCATTGTAACAGCTCGTCAATGATGCGGGCCTTCCGCTCGCCGGCAACCTGCTGGGGTAGTCTCTCGTTGGGATCGATGGCCAGGTTGTACTCCTGCAGCAGGTCGTTGTACGGCCAGTAGATCCACTTGCGATCACCCTCCAGGTAACCTACCGGGCTGTCGGTATACCAGGAGGAGAAATACAGCCGCCTGTTGGCCTCGACTGGCCGGAGCGCGTCCCGCCCTTCGAAACCTGCCTGGGAGATATCAAAGCCTATCAGGCTGAGCAGGGTGGGTGTCAGGTCCAGTTGGGCGCAAGGCCAGTCAATGCGTCGCCCGGGTTCGAGGTGTCCGGGCCAGCGGACGACCCAGGGCACGCGGATTACCTCCTCGTAGGGCACCCACCGACCGAAGCGATCCTGCGTCCGAAAGCTCACGCCATGGTCGCCCATCACGCACAGGATCGTGTTCTCCTCGAGCCGGCGGGCGGCCAGCTCCTCGCACAGCCTGCCCAGGAAGGCGTCAGTGTACGCTATCGTCTGCATGTATCTGCCCTGCCGGCTGGCTGCCGGCTGCCCGTACCAGGCGGGCACCTCGTACGGATCATGCGCGACCGAGGTTATCATCACCAGCAGAAACGGCGCGGCGTCGGCCTCCACCCACTCGAAGGCCGGCTCGATCATCCGGAAGTCGTCGCCACTGAGATAGCCGACATGGGCGGACGGGTCCTCGAGGTTCTCGCGGAACCAGGCCCAGTCGAAGGCCAGATTGGAGAACAGCCCGGGAGCACATTCGAAGGTGCCCTTGGACACCTCGAAGAACGCGCTGCGGTATCCGCACCGGCCCAGGATCGACGGCAGGCCCTCATAGGGTTCGTCGGCCAGCACTGCTTCGATGTAATCCGAGTCCAGGTCCGGCGTGGTGCCGGTTAGCGCCGCCCAGAATGCCTTGCTGGTCTGGGCTACCGGCACCCGTGTTGACGAGAACTCCACGCCTTCGCTGGCCACTCTGGCCAGATTGGGGGTTGTTGCTTGCAGTTCTGCGTTCGCCAGCGAGGTGGACGAATACCGGGTGCTCTCCAGAAACAGCACCAGCACGTTAGGCCATTGCCCATCCCCCAGTTGGGGAGGCGTGACCTGGCGCTGCCCGGCCCTCGGCAACTCGCGGGATTGCGCTTCGATGTCGGCGAAACGCGAGCCGCCCGTAACCGTTGCGGCCAGGGCGTACCAATGACTGGAGAAGTTCATGACCTCGGCCACGGAGCTCAACTGCGCCCCCGGGCCGATCAACGCTCCGCCGCCGAGCGTGGCCGCCAACACTATTCCGGACGCTATGGCACGGTGGACATGCCGCCGCCGGTCGGCGGCCAGGGCCACGGGGCGGACGAAGCGGTACACCAGCCAGCCGGCGCAGAGCGCCAGGGTCAGCCCCAGCGGCACGGCATACGTGAGTTTCCTGGCCAGGTGTGTCTGGACGATGGGCCAGAACTCCTGCGGGTCCTGGAGCAGCACCCAGAGGATGCCCGGCTGGAGCTGCACGCCTGTGGCGATCAGCCAGGCGGCGTTCACCACGGCCCAGCAGAGGGTCGCTGTCGCCAGCAGCAGCACGCCTCGCGCCGCCCAGCGTCGTGGGTGATAGGCGTACAACAGGGCGATGCCCAGCGCCAGGACGGCGAAGAAGGCCAGGTCCGCTATCACCACGCTGCCGTAGATCACGGCCAGACTTGGCGGGCGGTGCCGGTAGACTACCAGGAACTTCGCTCCGGCCGTCCAGGCCAGGGCCAGCAGCAGCAGGATGGTCTCCGGGCGCGGCAGGCGCCGCCGCCAGGTGTTCGTCTGCTTTGTGGGATCGGCCGGAGGGTCGGCCGGTACTCGCCGTTGCCGCCGCCACCAGTCAAGAACTCGGGAAAAGGGGGCCACTACGTGTGCATCCAAAGCCCCACAGGCTCTGCCCTGACGAGCGCTGCTTGAGGGTGACCTATGATAGCAGCGCGCCCCACTGGCCGCACCAACTAATCGGCTTCCGCCGGCTGTGGCTAGGACATGAGCCGATCCAGCGCTTCGCGATATTTATCGGCCGTATTGCGAACGATCTCGTCCGGCAACTCCGGGCCGGGTGGGGTCTTGTCCCAACTGCCCGCCTCCACCAGCGTCGTCAGGTAGTTGCGCACGTACTGCTTATCGAAGCTTTCCTGGTCTCGCCCGGGCTCGTAGCGGTCGGCCGGCCAGAAACGTGACGAGTCCGGTGTGAGCACCTCGTCTATCAGGATGAACTCGTCCCTTCCGTCCGGCCCCGTTCGCTTGCCCCACTCGAACTTGGTGTCGGCGATGATTATGCCCCGCTGCCGGGCATACTCCGCGGCCCTACGGTAGAGGTCCACGCTCAGGTCTCGCAGGAGTGCCATAACCTCGTCGCCCACCAGACTGCCGGCCTGGTCGATGGAGATGTTCTCGTCGTGCCCCACCTCCGCCTTGGTGGAGGGCGTGAAGATCGGCTCGGGCAGTTGCTGGCACTGCTGCATGCCCGCCGGCAGCTTGATGCCGCACACCGCGCCGCTGCGCTGATAGTCTTTCCATCCCGAGCCCGCCAGGTAGCCGCGTACCACGCATTCGATGGGCACTACCTCGGTCTTGCGGCAGCGCATGGTACGCCCGCGAAGCTGGTCCAGGCATCCCTCCAACCCGGCGGGCGCCGCGTCTTCCACTACCTCGATCAGGTGGTGGGGCAGCGAGTCTCCCAGCCAATCGAACCAGAACTTGCTTATCCGCGTCAGCATGGGCCCCTTGTTGGGAATAGAGGTCGGCAGCACGACGTCGTATGCGCTGATTCGGTCGGTGGCCACGATCAGCAGTTCGTCACCCAGATCGTACACGTCGCGGACCTTGCCCTGCCGCCGCGGCAGGTCGGGAAGATCGGTCTCGCGGATTACTGGATAGGCCAGTTCGTTCATGTTCGCTTCTCCATCCCGGCAGTGCTTGTTCAGCCGGCCGCGTTCCTTATACTCGCCCGGACCGAGATGTTGTAGTGGCGACAGCGGAGAGTTTGGCAATGTCGTACAACGTATTCGTGACCCGTGTGATCCCCGAGGTGGGGATCGACCTGCTGCGGCCGCACTGCGCCAGCCTGGAGGTCGCTCCTCCCGACCGGCCGATCAGCCCGGCGGAGCTCGTCGATGCCGTGCGGGGCCGCGACGGAGTCCTGTGCAGCATCGGGCAGGGCATCGATCGCGAGGTGCTCTCGGCCGCTGGCCGGCAGTGCAAGGTCTTCGCCAACTTCGGTGTGGGCACCGACCACATCGACCTGGCGGCGGCAGCCGAGTTGGGCATCGTGATTACCAACACCCCCGGCGTTCTGACCGATGCCACCGCCGATCTGGCCTGGGCGCTGCTCATGTCCGCCGCCCGACGGGTGATCGAGGGGGATCGCCTGGCCCGCTCCGGCAAGTGGGCCGGCTGGGATCCGATGGAGCTGCGCGGCGTGGACGTGGCCGGCCGTACGCTGGGGCTGGTCGGGGCCGGGCGGATCGGGACCGCCATGGGACAACGCTCGACCGGGTTTCGCATGCCCCTGCTCTACGTCGACGTGCACGATGCCCCCGAACTGGACGCCATAGGTGGCAAGCGGGTGGACTTGGCTACCTGTCTCTCCGAGAGCGACTTCGTCAGCCTGCACACGCCACTCACCCCGCAGACCCGCCATCTCATCGGGGCGGCCGAACTGCAGCGGATGAAGCCCACCGCGGTGCTCATCAACACCGCCCGCGGGCCAATTGTCGACGAAGCTGCCCTCATCGAGGCGCTGCGGCAAGGGCGGATAGCGGCTGCCGGCCTGGATGTGTATGAGCACGAACCCGCCGTACCGACCGAGCTGGCTGCCCTGGACAACGTTGTCTGTCTGCCGCACCTGGGTAGCGCCACTCGGGCTACGCGCGACCAGATGGCCGAGATGGTGGCCTCCGACCTGCTGGCGGTGCTGGGCGGTGAGGACCCGCGGCATCCCGTGACGGGCTGACCGCGCCGAGGTCGAGAAATCCGCCCTCACGATGCTGTGGCGTCAGGCTGGCCCGGTCATTATTTGCCCGGCAATCCTCGACACGCCGTCTTCACCGGTCATAATAGGGATGTCAGCGGGGGGGTCTACCGGTGGGTGGATCGGGACGCAGCGCGAGAGGCCATGGCGTAAGGCCATCCGCCCTGACTCATAGATGTTATAAGTGATAATTTAACAGGGCCTCCAATGCTGCGGTTTCGCACTCACTCCAACGGAGACTCCACCGCGAAAGTCGACCTGTCGTCCGCTTATCTGGTGGGCAACGACGGGGTACCGGCGCGCGCCGAGATTGTGTTCAAGAACGGGGAGATCATCTGTCGCAAGCGTGCCTCCGGTCCAGCAGGGCTGGCGCTGCTGTGGCCGGTCAACGGCATGGGGCGGATTCTGCTCCAGACCACGCGGCTGCCGGAGCGCGATGAACCCTACATGCTGGAGCTGGAGCTGGCCCGCGGCCGGCTCATGCGGCTGTCGCATAAGCAGGAGGATTGGGAGCTCGACGACGCCCACTGTCTCGAGTCCCTGGCCGGGCAGGTGGCCAAGTCGCGCGATCTGCTGATTGAGGCGCTGCAGGCCGAAGACGAGGCAACGGCCGCCCGACTCGCCGAGCAGGCGCTGGCCTTGAGCGTCCAAGTGGGCGAGGACCTGAGCCTGCAGCACGCCGGCACCGCGCTGGCCCGCCGGCGGCAGCTCAAAGCGTTCGGCAGGCGCCTGTTCGGTTGTCGAATCGAACTGCCCACGCCGTCGGATACCTACCGCCGCCGCCTCACCAATGCCTTCGACTTCGTGACCGTGCCCATCTGCTGGCGCCAGATCGAGCCGCGCGAACAGCAGTTTGACTGGAAGCCCCTGGATACCTGGGTGGAATGGCTGGCCAAGAAGCGCATGCCGATCAAGGGGGCGGGCCTGGTGAGCTTCGCGGAGCAGGACGTGCCCGACTGGCTGTACATCTGGGAGCACGATTTCGAAACGCTCCGGGACCTGATTTACGAGCACATCCGCAGGGTGATCAGCCGATACGGCGAGTACGTGCAGGCCTGGGACGTGGCCAGCGGACTCCACGCCGTAAACGCGGTTAGCTTCAACTTCGAGCAACTGATGGAGCTGACCCGGATGGCGGCTGCCGTCACCAGGCAGCTTGCCCCGCGCTCCACGACCATCGTGGACATGGTGGCGCCCTGGGGCGAGTACTACGCCCGTAACCAGCGTACCATCCCTCCCATGCTCTATGCCGACATGGTTATGCAGAGTGGCATTACCTTCGACGCCTTCGGCATGCAATTCGCTTTCGGGCTGGGAAAGGACGGCATGTACGTGCGGGACATGTTCCAGATCTCCTCGATGATCGACGCCTTTGGGCACCGCGGCAAGCCGCTGCACATTACCGCGGTCCAGGTCCCGTCCAATGTGCAGACCGACAAGGATGATGCCTGGGGCGGGACGGTTTCGATCAGCGATGGAGGTGCCTGGCGTGGTGCCTGGACCGAGGAGACCCAGGCCAGGTGGCTGGAAAGCTTCTACGAGATAGCGCTGTCCAAGCCGTTCGTGGACACCGTGACCTGGCGCGACTTGTCCGATACCGGTCGGCACTACCTGCCCCACGGCGGCTTGCTGCGGTCGGACCTGACGCCCAAACCGGCCTACGACCGGCTGGTTGCGCTGCGCAAGGACATCCTGCCGTCGTACGAATAGCCGGCCCGGCCCGGCGGGTCACAAGCCAGTGAATCGACCAGTCAAACATGGCCCAACGGCCCAACTCCGCGACCGGCGACGACCGGGCGCCGGGTCGCTGGTGATCTGCGCAACACTGTCAATGCTCTTTACTGTGGCGGTCCTGAGAACGGCGGGCACGGTTCGGCTGCCAGGAACGGACGCGGCGTCGCCGCTGCCAACCGGGGCTGGTGGCCAGGGCTTGATCGATCCCAACACCGCCACCAGGTGGGAGCTGACTACGCTGCCGGGCATTGGCGAGACCCTCGCCCGACGAATCGTCGAGTTCCGCGAGGACCACGGCGCGGAAGCGGAAGGCATCCCCGCGGGGCCGGTCTTCACTGACCCCGCTTCGCTACAACGGGTGCACGGCATAGGCCCGAAGAAGGCGGCCGCCATGGCGCCGTTTCTGAAGTTCAGCGGCGGGGTCGCGCCGCACTGATCGGCCGCCCGGGCAGCGCGCACAAAAGCGGCGAGCCAAACCAGGGCTCGCCGCAAGGTCAGTCCAGTGTGATTCGCCGCTCACTCGTAGGAGCCGATGTCCTTGTCCGGATCGTTGATGATGAAGCCGATGCTGTATATACGCGTCCTAACATCACCGACCCACTCCGCGGTGGCATCGCGGTTTTTCTCCAGGCTCTTTATATCAGCCTCGAGTTCGCGTCCCTTCCACTCCCGAGCCCGGCTGTCCAGTTCCCCTAGCTCCTCCTGCTTCTCCGCAATCTCCCGATTGAGTCGGGCGATCTCGTTTTCCAGGGTGTTCTTTTCGAAGGTCCATACCTGGATCATGGCGTCGTCGGCATAGGGGTGATCCAGCCGGCCGGCAACCATCAGTTCGTCCGATGCCTCCAGGAAGCGCCGGCGGACTCGCATGAACTGGGCCCGGTTTTCTGCGTCAATGCCAAGGTTGAAGCCCTGTCCTTTAAATGCCTCTCGCTCACCCAGCACCTCGACGGCTCTACGCACGTGCTCCTCCGCCACGACCTTGCCCGCCTCTTTGAATACCTCCGGCTGGTGCAATGGCTTCGAGTTGAACTTGCCGCTCGGGTACCGGTCATAGACCGCCATGACCGCCTGGGCATACCACTTCAACTCGTCGTCCTTCGAGCGCTTGAGCTTCTTGAACTGCCGCAGCCCCTCCTTCCACTCGCCGTTTCTCCACTTGCACACACCGTCCAGCAGGCGGATCTGGTCCTTGCGGAGCGAGGGCTGGGCGTTGAAATAGCTGGACTTGGTGAAGCGGCTGAGTTTCTGGCTGGCGCGCTCTACCTCTCCAGTGTCTATTATGCGAGCCACCTCCCGCAGTTCCGGCGTAGCGTCCACGAAAATCTCGGCCAGGCCGCGATTCGTCCGGTTCTTTGACGGATCGACCACGTCGACGGTCATACTCCGAACGTCGGCCAGCGAGATGTTCTGCGGCGCCTTGTTGATGGAGAGCACCGCCTTGATCTTGTCGTCGGAGAACATCCCGGTCAGCCGCGAGCCATCTCGCTTGTGTACCACCTGATCGCCGTCCTCGCTGGTCGCGATCCTGGCGATGTCTTCAAGCTCCATGGACAGGGTGACGCCGAAATCGGTCTCGAACTTGACGGTACCGGAGACCTCCGAGAGCAGGAGACGATAGCGCGTCCCGCCCAGCAGCACGCACTTGCCGGTCGGCGGATCCAGCAACTTGTTGCTCTTGCTGAAGGCCACAGCTTCCGTCTCGGCGATGTCCTGTTCAAACGCCGGCGCGCCGGCAGGCTTGAAGTCTATGGTCGATTCCTCCCACAGGAACGGCAAGCGCTGCCCGCCATCCATCAGGATGATGCCCAACTCATCGTTTTCCGGCAGCAGGTAGGCCATCTGGGCGCACGGCAGCGTCAGGTCACCCAACGGCGTGGGCAGCAGGATGGTCGCATCCTTGGCGGATCCACACAGCCGGCCTCCGTCCTCGGTGAAGACACAATCGACGGAATCACGCCTCGGTATTCCCGGCACGTCAACGTAGCCGTCAGCGCCGACCAGATGCGTGTAGAAAGGCTCCAGATCGATGCCCGACGGAATCTTGCCGCGGCGGAAGACCTCGGTAATCACCTCTTGCGTGAGGTCGCCAGGCACGAGCATGCACGTGTCAGTGCGGTCCTCAGTGTGGGTGCCGAGCGTCAACGTACCAACCAGGTTCCCATCAATATCGACGAACGGCCCGCCACTGTTGCCCGCGTTGGCCAAGGCGTCCGTGTAGATCATCTTGATGTCGCCGTCCGCCCGGCGCGGCAGATCAAAGATGTGGCCGCTGCTGATGGCAACCAGCGGGTGTTTGTCCTTGTTCCCCTTGCGCGCATCTCCGCCGGGGAAGCCGTAGCACCAGGATTTCATGCCAACGTCCAGCTTGTGCCCGGGAAGGATACGCAGGAAGTTGGGCGACTCCAGGAACTCGCGAGTCTCGTAGTCAGAGTACACCTGCAGGAGAGCCTGGTCGGCCTTCTCGTTCTGGTAGAGGACGTCGGCCTGGTACACCTCCTCACCGTCGGTGCCGCTGTCCACAACGACCGTCCACACCAACAGGTTCAGGGCATTCTTTAGCTGGAACTTCTCGGCCGAGCTCTTGCCGTGCCCCGGGTCGACCACGTGGTTGTTGGTCATACACAGGCCAGTCCGGTTGAGGAAGTAGCCCGAGCCCGAGCCTAACTTCGTGTCGCCCTCCGTCTGCTTGGAGTGCGCGGTCCAAACCATGACGGTCGCCTTCTTCATATGGTCGACGACGTCCTGCGGCTGACTCTGGGCGACCGCTTGTCCGGAGCACCAGGTCAGAGAGAACGCCCCGATCACCGCGGCGATCCACCACCGTCTGCGCGAGGTGGCCGACGGCTCCTGTGATCGGCATCGCGCTCTAACATCCGCTCTTCCTAAGTACATCTGGGTGATCATGATATGCCTCATCCCGTAGAATACGAACGATGCCTAAACGTTGCCGGCGCGCCCAGGGAGGGCCAACTTGCGCCGGGTACGGCAGCCAAAAACGTATGCTTCCAAGATACCGACAGCAGCCAGCGTATGGCAAGATCGCCAGCCACTCTGCATGGCGCGGAACCGGTTCCCGTGTACCGAAATCAAGCTACACACGAAATTCAGCTATGTCAAGCTGCTGCTGTTCTCCACGCACGCCATGTGTAATCACCGGCCTGTCCCAGTAACATTATACGTCCCTCGTTGCCTGGAAGGCGTTGTCTAGCCCAAATAACTGAACCCGAATGCGGGTTGGCGCATTCCCGTTTGCGGGCGCGGCTGCCTCTACGACGTGGCACTACGCCGCCACGGGCGGCACCTGACGCCCGTGGCGTGAAACCCCGCAATCTGCAAAAAGTTGTAAACCGGCGACTTCGCAGCTCCGACAGTGGCGCTTCGCCGCCTGACGTGCGCAGCTCCAACGGTGGCGCGCCCCACTGCGGCCCGCGTCAGTCGTTCGGCAGTTGCGCCAGGGCGTCGTTCGATCCGACCAGGATGAGCACGTCATTCGGCAGGATAGTGGTATCCGCCTGCGGCACTGAGATAACCGCCGACGTGGACGACGTTTCGTCCGTACCCTTCTGGACGTTTACCGTGCGTTTGATGGCCACCAGGTTCACGCCGAAGCAGCGGCGAAGTTCAAGATCGGCTGGCGTCTTGTGACAGAACGAACCGGGGGCCGTGGTATGGATCAAGGCGTGATCCTCTCCCAACTCGACGTATTCCTTCAGATTGGGCAGTTGGAGCCGCCGCGCCCAGCGGAGCGCCGACTCATGCTCGGGGTTGACGATGTCATGGGCACCGATGCGGCGGAGTATCTGCCCCTGGATGGCTGTCTCCGCCCGGGCGTAAATCCTGGGCACACCCAGGGACTTCAGCACCGCGACCGTGAGCGCGGCCGCCTCAAATTCCTCGCCGATGCCGACTATGGCCACGCCCACCTCAGCCACGCCCTGCGTTCTGAGCGCCTCCTCGTTCGTGCTGTCCAGCCGCACCGCCAGCGTCACGTCGTCGCGCATCGACTCGACCAGTTCGGCGTTGCGATCGATAGCGATCACTTCCGCCCCGTCCGCAGTCAAGGCTCGTGCCAACCGCTGGCCAAAACGTCCCAGCCCGATGACCGCGAATTGTTGCATGGAGACTCCAACCGTGCTTCAGACCAACAACACCGCTGGCCGCATCTTACGGCCGCGGCGACGTAGCTCAAGGGTGTCAGTTCACCCCTGGCGGAGTGGGCCGCCTGCCGACACGCTCCGGGGCCCGAAGGCCGCACGCAGGGTGACAATCAATGCCACTTGACCCGCTTCTACCGGACTGCCCGCTGACATCCGCGGCTCCTGCGCCAGGCCCTGAATGCCGGGCCTGGCACGTTGATGCTGGCATTGGTGCCGGGCTGCCGGCCGGGATTACCCTTCCGGCAAATGATTCAGTGTTCTTCTTTGACCAGGTTGCGGTTCCAACAGGGGATCTCGACCACCAGGTCGCAGCTTCCGTCCGGGACGCTCTGGCAGGCCAGTCGGCTGTTGGGCTTGAGCCCCGGCGCGTTCTCCAGCATATCGTCCTCTTCCTCGGCCGGCTCGTTGAGGCTGTCGGCGCCCTGGCTGACCACCACGTGGCATGTCGAACAGGCACAGACTCCGCCGCAGGCATGGTCCAGGTCAACCCCGGCGTGCAAGGCGATGTCGAGCAGGCTGCCCGGCAGGCCGTGATCCCCGTACGGCAGTTGGTCAGGATTCACGTCCAGTTCGATGTTCATGGGCTGAAAGGTCACCTTGAAGGGCCGAGTCGGTAGAGGGACCTCGGGATGCTGAATATACGGATTCTGGCCGCCCATCGCTCCTGGCTCCTGGCTTACTTCCTGTATGTGTTCCGCGTCACCCAGCCGGTCGAATCTACGATTCCTTCAGCGTGGCCGACACGGCCAACTCCGCCAACGGTACCGTTACCTGCGCGAAGTTCAGCAACTGCTGGTGGATCGCGTCGCAGTTTTCAGACGATTCAGCCAGGGACCGCAGTTCGCCTACCGCCCGCTCCACGTCGGCGCGCAGCCCGGCCGGCACCAGGTCACCGTGCTTGGCCAGCGCCTGCACCGCTTTCGTGGTGTCGAAGGTCACCTGATTCCGCAGGCTTATCAATCGGTGTGCTTCCATGTCCTCCCGGGCGAAGGTGACGCTCTCCTGCTCCATCCGACTGACCTCGTCCCTGGTCAGTCCGTGTGCCGGAATGACCTGAATGCTGGCTTCCTTCCGGCTGCGCTGCTCGAAGGCGGTCACGCTCAGGATGCCGTTCTGATCGATCAGGAAAGTCACGTCGATCTTGGGCATGCCGGAGGGCATGGGGGGGATGTCCTGTAACTCGAACACGCCCAGCGAGCGGCAATCTGCCGCCAGTTCTCGCTCGCCCTGCAGCACATTGATCCTGACGGCCGTCTGCCCGTCCTGGAAGGTCGTGAAGGTCTCGGTGGCCTGGCAGGGGACCCGCATGTTGTTGCGGATCAGCTTGCCCATGGCCCCACCCAGCGTCTCGATTCCTAGTGACAGCGGGGTGACGTCAAGCAGCAGGACGTCCCGGCGCGCGCCGGCCAGCACCGAGGCCTGCACCGCCGCCCCCAGGGCCACGACCTGGTCCGGGTTTAGCGCGGTGTAGGGCCGGCAGTCGAAGAGCTCGCCGACCCGGCGGCGAACGTACGGTATCCTGGTGGACCCGCCGACCATGACCACGTGGTCGATCTGCTGGGGCGTCAACTCCGCCGCCCGCATGGCCTGGCGGCAGGAGTCCAGCGTCCGCTCGACGAACCGCTCGATCATGGCTTCGAATTCGGCCACCTGTATGGTTCGTTCGTACTGGCGCTGCTGGCCGAGGTCTATTTGCAGGGTCTTGCTCGGGGATGAAGACAGCCCAATCTTGACTGCCTCGGCGAACAGCCGCAACGCCTGCCGGGTGGCGGGGGCCTGGATTTGGGCCCCGAACTGTTCCTTTACCTCGCGGGCGGACAGGTTCATGATCTGGCGGTCGAAGTCGTCGCCGCCCAGGTGCGTGTCACCGTGGGTGGCCAGCACCTCGAAAGTGCCCTCCTGCAGGCGCAGGATGGAGACGTCGAAGGTGCCACCGCCCAGATCGTAGACCACCACCGTGCTCTGCTCGCTGCGCCCGAGACCGTAGGCCAGGGCGGCGGCTGTCGGCTCGTTGACTATGCGGACCACGTCCAGGCCGGCGATTCGCCCGGCGTCCCGCGTAGCCTGACGCTGGGCGTCGTCGAAGTAGGCCGGTACGGTTATCACTGCCTTGCTGACAGGGTGTCCGAAGTGGCGCTCCGCCCGCTGTCTGAGTTCGCCGAGGATCAGGGCGCTGAGCTGTGGCGGCGTAAAGGTCTGTTCACCGATCTCGACCGCCGCCAGGTCGCGCCCCTCCTCGTCCCCGGCTCTCTTGGTGATCCGGTAGGGCAGCCTTTGGGCGTCCTCACTCACGTCGGCGAAACCCTTGCCCATCAACCGCTTCACCGAGTAGACGGTGGTCAGAGGGCGCTCGACGGCGTGAGCCCGGGCGTGGGAGCCGACAGTCGCCTGCTGTGATTCCGGGTCGAAGCCGATCATCGACGGCAGAGCGCCACCGTCTCCACCGGCGTCGATTATGGCGGGACCCTTCTCGTCGGCGAAAGCCACCAGCGAGTTGGTCGTCCCCAGGTCGATGCCGATGATGACTTCCGGATGCTCGCTCATGGGCTTCCTAACAGGGCCGACGCACCTCGAACCGCGGCCTGTGGCGGTCGATGGCTCAGGCCAGCGGCAACTCCGCCAGCAGCTTGTCGTAGTACTTCACCGAGTTAATAAGTGTTCGCAGGCCGGACTTGGCATCTTCGTCGGCGCTCTCCAGGTCGTCGGCCAGGACGGCGATCCTCTCCAGCGTGTGCTCGCGGTGTTCCCGTACCTGGTCACCGATCCGGTTCAGCGCGCCCAGGTCACCGTCCGCTTCTTCCATCTCTTCGCGCAGCAGCATCACCTGGGTGAGCACTTCCGGCGGCACGCTGCGGTCCTCAGCCGCGGCGGCGCCGCCGGCCCGTTCGAGCAGGTACCCGGCCCGCAGCACCGGGTCCTTGAGAATGCGGTACCCGTCGTTGAGTTCCGCCGTGAGTCGCACCGAGAGCCCGCGCATCTCGTCGGGTTTGCCGGTGAAGAAGTCGGGATGGATATTGCGGGTCAGGGACAGGAATCTCCTGTCCAACTCCGCCGGGTCTATCCGGTAGCGCCGTTCGAGCTTGAACAGGGCGAAATAGTCCGCAGAGTCCGGCATGGGGTACAGCCGGTGGCAACCCGTGCAGACAATGGGCGAGTCCAGCGACGCGTGGCACGAAAGGCATTTGCTCGGAACGGTTTGTCCGGGGGTGGTCATCAGGGCAGTGTGTTTCGACTTCGGGCCACGCGAACCAAAAACGGGCGCCTCCGTGCACACGCAGGCCACCCGTTTAGCGGCGATGGTATCCTAAGCCGAGAAACTGGAACCGCAACCGCACCGGCCAGTGGCATGCGGGATGTCGAACACGAAGCCGTTGCCCATCATGGTGGTCTTGAAGTCGATCGTCGAGCCATCCAGGTAGATGTGGCTCTTGGAATCGCAGATAAGCTGGACCCCGTGCTGCTCGAACAGTTCGTCGTTGTCGCCCCTGGTCTCGGTCAGGTCGAGGGTCTGCTTAAACCCGCTGCAGCCACCTCCGACCACGCCGACGCGCAGGTACATGGGCTTGACGTCGCCGCCGTTGCCCTGCTGCTCCTGCTGCTGCTCGACGATCTTGACGACTTCCTTGGCCGCTGTTTCTGTAATGTTGATCATGTGCTACTGCTCCCATGCACTGGTGACAACCCGACCCGACCGGCCCCGTGCCACCGGGTGATCGAGGCGGGATGGTGGTCTCTTACTCCGCTTGGCCGCGCTTACGTTTAACGTCAGTTATGGCGGCCCGGATGGCGTCTTCGGCCAGCACGCTGCAGTGAATCTTCACAGGCGGCAAGGCCAACTCCTTGACGATTTCAGTGTTCTTGATCTCCAGGGCCTCGTCCAGCGTCCGGCCCTTGACCCACTCGGTGGCCAGTGAGCTGCTGGCAATGGCGCTGCCGCAGCCGAAGGTCTTGAACTTGGCGTCCACGATCCGATTGTCGTCGTCGACCTCGATCTGCAGTTTCATGACGTCGCCGCACTCCGGCGCCCCGACGATGCCGGTACCCACCTTGTCGCTGGTCTTGTCCAGCGCCCCGACGTTGCGGGGATGCTCGAAGTGATCCACGACCTGGTTACTATATGACACGCTCAAGACTCCTCGATCTATACTCCGCGGCGCCGGCCCGCTATCAGCGCCATAATGGCGGGCTCACTCCGCCGAACAGTCCCCGGCTGGCCGGTCCTGCCTGCTCGCTCCCAATCAGTGCGCCGTCCACTGCACTTTGCTGACGTCGATACCCTCCAGGGCCATCTCGTACAGCGGGCTCATCTCACGCAGTTTCCGCACCGCCGCCACCACCTTCTCGACGACGTAATCGACTTCCTGGCGGGTGTTGAACCGCCCGATCGAGAAACGGATCGAACTGTGGGCCAGGTCGTCGCCCACGCCCAGCGCCCGAAGCACATAGCTGGGTTCGAGCGACGCGCTGGTGCAGGCGCTGCCGCTGCTGACGGCGATGCTGTCGAAGCCCATCATCAGCGACTCTCCCTCGACGTACTTGAAGCTCACGTTGAGAATGTTGGGCAGGCGGTGTTCGGTATCTCCGTTGAGGGCAATCTCGTCCAGTTGCCTGCTGATCCCGTCCCACAGCCGGTCGCGCAGACCGGCGATTCGCTCGGACTCTTCGCTCATCTCCTGGCTGGCGATTTCCGCCGCTGCCCCGAATCCCACGATCCCGGGCACGTTCAGGGTCCCGGAGCGCATACCGCGCTCGTGCCCGCCGCCGTGCAGAACGGGTTCGCAGCGGACCCTCGGTCCCTTGCGGCGCACGTACAAGGCGCCCACCCCTTTAGGGCCATAGACCTTGTGGGCCGACAGGCTCAGCAGGTCGATGCCCATTTCCTGCACGTCAATGGAAACCTTGCCGAAGGCCTGCACGGCGTCGGTGTGGAAGATGACGCCCCTGTCCTTGCAGATTCGACCGATCTCGGCCACGGGCTGGACCGTGCCGATTTCGTTGTTGGCGAACATGATCGACACCAGCACGGTGTCGTCACCTATGGCGGCTTTCAGCTCCTCCACATCGACCCGGCCCTTGCAGTCGGGCGTCAGGTACGTGACGCGACAACCCTGCTGCTCGAGATACTTGCAGGGGTCGATCACAGCCTTGTGCTCGGTGGGCTGAGTGATGATGTGGGCACCTTTGTCGCGGTACATGTGGGCTATGCCCTTTACCGCGAGGTTGTTACTCTCGGTGGCCCCGCTGGTCCAGATGATCTCCTTGGGCGCAGCGCCGATGGCCAGCGCCACCTGCTCGCGGGCCCGGTCCACTGCCTTCTCGGCGGTCCAGCCGAACTGGTGGCTGCGGCTGGCGGCGTTACCGTAGTGCTGCCGGTAGTAGGGTAGCATGGCGTCCAGCACGCGCGGATCGACCGGTGTGGTAGCTGCGTTATCCAGATACACTTGGCTCATTGGTCTCTCTTCCGGCCGGACCCGGCTCGGGAGTCTGAAGCTTGATCGGGGGGTCGACTATGTCGGAGAGTGTGACGCCGGCCAGGAACTGATCCAGTTTGTGGTGCAGTTGCAGCACCGGTCCGCGGACCGGACAGCAGTCGATTCGCAGGCAAGGCTCAACCTTCTCGCCGTCCCCATTGACCGATGTCAGATCGGCGCACCGCACCAGACGAACCGGCCCTTCGATGGCCAGAATCAAGCTCTTGAGGGTCAGCTCCCGGGCGTCGACGGCCAGCCGATAGCCGCCGCGGGCGCCGCGGACGCTGGTGATGATTCCCTCGCGAGTCAGTTGCTTGAGGATGTTCATCAGGACGGGCAGCGGAATCTTGTACTGGTCCGAAACCTCCCTTGCGCTGGTTACGGTGTCCGGAAAACGAGACAGGTGAGACAACGCAATGAGGGCGTAATCGCACTTTCGGGTCAGCGTGAGCATTCTTGCTTCCCTATTGATGCCTTTTGGCCGCGCCAGACGGCGCGCTCTGATGTAACGGCAGGCATCTCTTATGCCATGATCTATATAGCACTACGGCGGTACGCTTTCAAGCCCCCGCGCTTCCGACAGCCGACGCTGCCGGTGGTTGCGCGCCTGCGGCGCAACTTATCGGACCCCACGTGTACGACATCTGCGGACCGCGGCGCCCGTCCAGCCCGGCGCAGGCGTTGGCATAGGAGGGCGATGTTGCTAGGCTGACGGTCCCATGGCCAGGCGACGCTTCCACGTTTCCAGCAGCCGGCAACGGCTGATCACACTCCGGTTGAGCTTGCAGGTGAGCATCTCCGGGATCCTTCTCGCAGGGTGCCTGCCCCCGCCGCGCATGTTGCTGTCCGAGGGAGTCAGGCAGGGTGGAGACCACGGTGTATGGTGGGCGGTCGACGGCGACCGCATCCTGCGCGGCCCCATCGTGGGAGTTGGACAGCGTCTGCCCGGGGACCGGGTGCGCCAATGGCTGGTCGGTGATCGCGGCGTGCGGTGTTTCGTCCACCACGCCGGCGGACTGGCCGGCTGGGGTCCTCCACTGGCGACGGAGCCCCTGGGAGACGGCTTCGAGGTGACCGCGTCGCTGATTCGGGCTCGCTTCGGCTCGGGCCAGGAGCCGGGTTGGCCCGGACCGCCGCTGCCGGCTGACGAGGTCGGCCAGGTGAAGGGCTCCGCGGAGTTGAGGGCTATGCTGCAGCGCCACTGGGCAGACGCCAGGACGGAACCGCCCGCCGGGCTGACTCCTCACGAAATCGAACAAGCCATGGAAGCCGCCCAGATCACTATCCTCGATCTGCTGAAGGCGGGAATGTGACGGCAACTCGCAGGCGTTTGCCGGGCGAGGGTCGCACCGCCAGGGGGGCCGCATAGGCGCGGGCCCGAGGCAGACTGCTGCGTCAGGAGACACTGATGGCGAATAGTCGTGACAACGAAGCGTTTGTTGTTTCCAGCCCGAATCGAGCCTCGTTCGTCGGGCAGGTGGCCAGTCTGCCGTCCAACTTCTGGTTTGCCAACATCATGGAGATGCTGGAGCGCCTGGCATTCTATGGCGTTCGGGCGATAGCCCCGTTGTATCTGGTTGCCTCTGCCGGGCAGAACGGTCTGGGCCTGGACTATAAAGAGAAGGGCCTGATCTACATGGTTTGGGCACTGCTGCAATGTGCCATCCCCATGGTCTCCGGCGGCTACACCGACAGGTATGGGTATCGCAAGAGCCTGGCAGTCGCGTTCGTTATCAACATAGTGGGGTACATCGGCATGGCCCAGTCCAAGCCGATAGCCGATGCCCTGGCCGCTTCCGGGTTCAGCAATCCGGGTTTCTGGGTGTTCTTGATCGCTGCATGCCTTATCGGGACCGGCACCGCTATCTTCAAGCCACCCATCGCCGCCACGGTGGCCAGGAGCGTCGATGAAGAGTCGTCCTCGCTGGGTTGGGGAATCTTCTACTGGGTGGTCAACATCGGCGGGGCTCTGGCGCCGATGGGTGCTGCTATCCTTCGGGCGGAGATTGATTGGCAGCGCGTCTTCTACGCGGCTGCTATAGTAACGGCACTTAACTTCCTGCCGGCCTTCCTGCTCTACAAAGAGCCGGACAAGGTGGTGGTGCGGTCCTCGGGTCGCCGCGAGAAAGGTCCGGTAGGCGTGTTCCTGTCGTCCATAGCCACTGTCTTCCGAGATTTGCGGCTGGTTGCGTTCCTGGCCATCTTCTCCTGTTTCTGGCTCATGTTCATGCAGTTGTGGGACCTGTTACCGAATTTCATCGACGAATGGGTGGATACGTCGGACGTTGCGGGTTATTTCGGCTGGATCAGCAGTGACTGGGTACTGGCCAACGGCCAGACCAAGCCGGAGATGATCATCAACATCGACTCGCTGTCGATCATTTCGCTGGTGCTGCTGGTCTCCTGGATCATTCGCAAGATCAACAAGGTGGCCGCGATGATCATCGGCATGATCATCTCGATGGTCGGGTTTGTCGGGGCGGGAGCAACCGCGATGGGCTGGCTGTGCTGCCTTATGATCTTCATCTTCTCGATCGGAGAGATGGCCTGTAGCCCCACGTTTAGCGCCTACGTGGGCCTGATAGCGCCGAAGGAGAAGAAGGCTCTCTATATGGGATACTCGAATATCCCCTTTGCTATTGGCTGGGCTGCTGGTGGCGTCTTCGGCGGGTTCCTGTACGACGCCACGGCAGCCAAGCACACGCTGGCTCGCGAGTACATGGTTCAGCGACTGGATATGGGCGCAGACTTCGTGATGGACGAGCAGAAACTACCCAAGGAGCGGGTCATGGAAACGATGGCCCGCGCGCTGGAGAGTGGGGACGGTCGAGCCATCGAGGACACTGTGTTGTCCGCCTGGACGGGCGGCGACTGGGGCTCTATGCCCAAGGAGGAGCTACAGGCCAAGGCGGTCGAGGTGCTCGACGGAGCCCTGGGTGCAGTTGACGCGAGTCTCGTCGAACGGGCCAGACAGACGCTGTGGGATCTTCATCATCCTTACTTGGTATGGTTTTACCTGGGTGCCATAGGGTTGGCGGGGACGGCCGGGATGTTCGTCTTTTATGCTGTGACCAAGCGTACGCGGTCTGCTGAGGGGATGTGAGCGCGGGCGACGTAGGGTCCGCCGCGGGTGGCTGATACACCGGCTTGCCGCCTTGGCTTCGGCAGGTGCCGCGGCAACGGTAGTCAGCGTCTCAGATCATCATAGCTGCCTTGCCGTGGCGCGGGGCGGGGGCTCTTTCCGGTGGTGGTTCCCTCGCCGGTTGTTGCCCGCCAGGGCTGGGCGACGACGTCAGGTGCGCCGTCTCCGTTGATGTGCCGCTCGTGCCAGTCGGCCAGGAACTTGGCGGTCCATTCGACATCGTCGGTGACCTGGAACAGCTCCAGGTCCTCCGGCGAGATGTAATTCCGCGTCAACTGAGTCTGCTTCATCCACTCGACCAAGGGGGTCCAGAACT
>JANQGB010000447.1 GCA_028277545.1 Phycisphaerae bacterium
CGCCGGCCACCGGTGGCCCTGCCGGTCCCGACGCTCAGCGCGGTAATCAGCGCCTGTTTCGCGCCGCCGCCCGGACCGTAGCCCCCAGCGTCGTGCGGATCGAGACCATCGGCGGCGCCCAGGCGTTCGGCGCCGGGCCGCCCAGTGAACGAGCCGACTCCGGCGACGCCCCGCCGCAAAACCCGTTTCGCGACGACCCGGGCTCCAGCTTTCGTGTAGCTGACGGCCCAACCACGGGTCTGGTCCACTCGGCGGACGGGTACATACTGACCAGCAGCTTCAACTTCGTGCGCGACCCGGTGATTATCACCGTCATCCTGCCCGATGGCCGGCGATTCGTGGCTGACCTGGTGGCTCGCGACCAGGTGCGGAAGCTGGCTTTGCTCAAGATCGAGGCCAATAACTTGCCAGTGCCGCAATGGGTCACCCAGCAGCATATCCGTGTGGGGCAGTGGGTGGTGGCACTGGGCCGCGGCCTGGGCGTTGACGAGCCCTTCGTCAGCGTGGGTATCGTCAGCGCCCTGGGCCGAATGCTGGGCAATGCCGTCCAGACCGACGCCAAGCTCTCGCCGATCAACTACGGTGGACCGCTGGTCGATGTGCGTGGCCGAGTGTTGGGCATCTGCGTTCCGATGGCCCAGCGGCCCGGCGAATTGGCCGGCGTGGAGATGTACGACGCCGGGTTGGGCTTCGCCGTGCCCAAGCAGCGTGTAGACGAAATCGTCGAGGTCTTACGGACGGGCCGGTCTTTCTACCGCGGCTGGCTGGGCATGGCTTCCGATCCAACCGCCCGGGATCGGGTGCGGATCATGGCCGTCGCCGACCCGTCGCCCCTGCTGCAGGCCGGCGTGGAATCGGGCGACGAAATCGTAGCCATAGAGGGCCGGCAGATACGGCATTTCGGTGACTTGGTGCAGTGCCTCTACATGCGACCGGCCGGTGAGACCGTTCGGCTGACGGTGCGCCGTGACGAGCGTGAGTTCGAAGTGGACGTTCGGCTGGCCCGGGCAATCGAGCTCGGACCATTGCCTGACACCCCACCTTCGTTTGATCCGTCCGAACCGTTGCCCTAAAGAGAAAAGCGGTCAGGCTACTTTGCCAGCTCGCGCGACGCGCTTGGCGTACAGACTTAAAGTAGCCTGACCCCTTTTTTTCTTCGCTATACCTGCGCCTTGGCTCGCTTTGACTCGGCCAGTTCCGGGGCTGCCGGGGGGATGGCGGCGACCACGGGCGCAGTGGGCATTGGGTTGCGTGGCAGGGTGACCTCGTCCTCGGGATGCAGTTCTTCGTAGCGTGGCTTCCTGCGACGCAGGTAGCGCCACGGGCGCACAAACGGTTGATACAACAGGTTCTTCCAGATCACCCGGCCAATGCGCCACAGGCGATAGGACACCGGCGTGAACCAACCTCTGTCCAGCACCTTACGTGCGACGGGGTTGGTCACGAAGTCCAGCAGCAGGTGAACTACACCGGAAGGCACGCCCTTACCCCGCAAGGCCAGGACCACACGCAGCCAGGTTTCCAGATAGGCCGCCTGCTTGAGGTGCTTCTTACCGGTGTACATGTAGCGGTAGGCGCTCTCGTGGCGCTGGCCGATGATCCCTTCCTGCCGGGCGCGCTCGTAGAGCGGCGTTCCCGGATAGAATTGCAGCGGGAACACCCTGACGATGGCCGGCCCGCGGTGGTGCGTAGCCGCGAAACGCAGCGTCTCCAGCATGTTCTCTTCCGGCTCGAAGGGATTGTCCACGATGTAGTGATACTCGGCCTTGATCCGGGCCTCGGAGAAGATGCGGATGCCTTCGGCGATCGTCTCCACCGGCGTGGGGCGCTGGAAAATGTTCTTCAGCGTGTCGGCCGACCCGCTCTGAACCCCCATACTGATCAGCGATATCGGCACGCGGGACAGCGACCGCACCTTCTCCCGGGTGATGGTGATGGGAAAGGCGTCCAGTTCGAGCGGCAGGTTCACCCGCTTGGCGTATAGCCGGGAGAAGTCCTCGATCTCCTCCTCGCTACGGATGAAGAACAGGTCATCCACGATGTTGACCGCCTCGATAGACGGGTACCGCCCCCGCATCTCCTCGATTTCGGCCAGAACGTTCTCCGCCGAGCGGCGGCGCACGAACTTGCCCTTGTCCTTGTGAATGCGCAGCAGGGCGGCGTTGTTGCAGAACGTGCAGGGATACGGGCAACCCCGCGTGGTCTCGATACGGTAGCGGTGCAAGGCGCCGCGCAGCAGGTCAGGCCGAACCGGCACCAACCGGTCGCGGTCGGCGATGAGGTGCGTCTCCAGGTCGTAGTCGGGGAAGGGGTAGTCGTCCAGATTCTGTTCGAGTGGTTCAACGGGGTTGCGCACCACCTTGTCGCCCTGGCGCACCAGGAAGCTGCCCACGCCCGACGGGTCCCGGCCCGCTTCGAGCGTTTGGACCAGTTCAAGCATGGGGTGCTCGCCCTCGCCCACGCAGACCATGTCCGCGACCTCTATGGACTCCTCCGGGGCTACTGTGGGGTGCGTACCGCCCCAGACGATAGGCGCCTTTATCCCGCCGTTCCGAGCGGCCTGCGTCAACGCGCTGGCCCGCACGAAGTTGTTGGTCATCAGGCTCATGCCCACCAGGTCGACCTCCCGCAGATGTTCGACGAAGTCGTCGAGTAGCTGCGGCGAGAAGTCGGGCTCGGCGGTATCCCGTTTGGAGGTCATGAAGAGCATGCGAACATCGTGCCCGTGCCGCTTCAGATAGGCGGACACGTACCGCAGGCCCAGTGAGATGGGATGCGTATAGGTGGCGACCAGTGCAATCCGCATAGCTCGTACTCCCTGCCCGCACAGCCTTCAGCGGGCGCTACGGTGTCGAGTTCGGCATTCTTGATCTACTGGAGCTGAACCGCGCTACCGTGAAGTATTACGGCGGCTAGCAGGTTGTCAACCACCGGCTGCGAAACGGCACTGGGCGCCGTTGCGTCGGGCGGCGGACGCTGCTATACACGGACGCCCGTTTGTTATGAAGGAGTGCGGCGTAGTGAGACGAGCAGTCGAAGACCTGAACATCGTCAAGAACCCCCGCCTGAACGAGGGGCGCTCTGTTCCGCGCGGATGGCGCTGGCGCGAGAGCGGCAAAGGCCACACCTGGGTGCGTCAGCCTGGATTCAACGGGCACCAGCCAATAATGACTGTCCGCTCTGCGAGCGCCAAGGGCCGCGCCGGCTGGTCCCGTCGCCTGCGCTGCCCCCGGGACGAAGAGCATTACCGCGTCGAGACGATCGTCTCCGGCGAATACGAGTGCAGCGGCGCGGGCACCGGCTTCGTGCTGTCGATACAGCCGTTAAGTGATGGCAAGCCCTGCGGCCGACGCGTGGAGTTGGTGGGACCGGCCCACATGCCCGGCCCGACAGTGCTCCGGGCGTACTACGAACTTCCGGACGACATCAACTGGGTGGAGCTCAGCGTTGACCTGATCAGGGCCAAAGGTGAGGTACGCATCCACGACGTGATGATGCTGCCCATCATCGAGCCGGAGGCCAAATCGCACGTCCACGCGGCGGTGCCCCACCCGTACGCCTATCCGTCGCCGCGAAAGATCAGGTCGGTATGCGTGTGCACCAATCAGGGAACCACTACGGACGAGCCCGGCGGGCGTCCGATCGTGGATCTGCTGCGGAAGTACTATGGCCGGGGCAAGGTCACCAGCGTAGCGCCGTCTGCGTTGCGGCCCGACACAGTCAAGGCCGACGCCGTGCTGCTGGTGGATGAACTGCCGCCGCCGTCGATCGCCACCCTGCCCAAGCTGTACAAACTGGCGGAGACGCACCTGGTCGTGATATCGCTGCCAGCCTTTGCCAGGTTGGTTGGGAGCGTCTCCGACATCCGCACCGTTATTCAGTCTGACGATCCGATCCACGCCAAACACCGCTTCGCCAACCACCTGACCCGCGGATTCGCCCTGGGTGACGTGTTCCCTTACGCGTGGCGTGGCCGGGACAGGCGAACGTTCGTGCAGCGTCACTTCCGCAGGTCCGCGAACCTCAAGGCGTTCTGCAAGCGCCACGAGTTCGAGACCATCCTCGAATCAGTCTGCGAGACCGAGGCCACCTCCGACCGCCCCATCTGCCTGCACAAGGAAACAGACGGCGGCGGAATCACCGTGTTGGACATCGAGCCGAGCGAGTCAATACCAACCAACTTCGACGAGCCCGACCTGGCACTGTTCCTGCTCCTGAATGTGCTGGGCGCCCAACAGAACGCGTTAGGCCAGTACGTGACACCCGCTCGTTGCGAAAAGACCTTTCGAGACGAGATCGTCGAGCTTCGGCACCGCTACCCGGTCCTGACCCTGACCGGCGAAGACCACCCCGAGAAACCGCGTCGGAATCAGCTAGTGCAGGTAGGCGCCGACGAGGACGCGTCCGGGCTGCCGGTAGTGCCGCGTCCCCTGATTCTCATCCGCACCGGCCTGCAGGGCGACGATACCGACGGCGTTTACGGCGCCATGTACTGGCTGAAGAACCTGGTGCGCCCGGAGCCATTCGCCTGCCCCTACGCGTATGAACTTATCTCCCGTTTCCGATTCGCCTGGGTGCCCGCGGTGGCCGCTTGGCACGCGGGGCTGGGCTGGCGGCGACCGGACGACACGGATGTTTACGAGCACCAATGGGAGTTCGATTCGGGCTCGGTGGCAGCGGTGAT
>JANQGB010000509.1 GCA_028277545.1 Phycisphaerae bacterium
CCGTTCGCCTGGAGCTGAACGGTTACGCGCTTCTTCTTCGCCGTCAGGCGGTAGCTCATCGACATTCTACTTACCTCGTGCTAAGCGCTTCTGTGGAAATAGACCCTATCGCTATAGAAGTTCTTGTTGGCTTTGTAGATTCGTTTCTTGTACGTCTTGGTACCCCAGCCGTATTTCACCTTGAGCGATCCCTTCAGGCCGGTGAACTCGAGCTTGACGTCCGCGCCGAAGCCGGTCTGGTCGATGAACGGCGCGCCGGTCGCCTTGAAGTCACCGGTTCCCTTGCCTTCGATTGCCAGTAGATCACCCAGGGTGCTGGCACCGGCGCCCAGTGAGAGGTCGAGCTTGCCGGTCACCTTCCCGCCGAGCCGGCCATAGAGCTTCTGGTCGGGGCTGGTCCGGGCAGCGGTCAGGTCGGCGGAGATCTTGCCGCCAACATCGATGAAGACCTCGGGGTCAAAGAGCTTGCCCGCTGCACGCGCGATTCGCTTGGAGAAGATTGCGAGGATCTTCTTCGCCTTGAGCGGAAGCCGGAAACCACCCTCGATCAATGGATCGAACTGGGCGTTGATGCGGTAGAAGAAGTAGGCCCGGTGGTCGGAGTACTCGCGCCAGCCCGCCTCGGCTTCCAGCGAGCGATCGTCGTTGTTGAGGGTCCAGTTCGACTTGCCGACGAAGTCGAGCACGTCATCGATCTTGTCGGTGATTCGTTTCAGGTATTGGACGATGCGGACCTCTTCGAGATGGATGCGCTCGCGGCTCGCCCGGCGCCGGTACGCGTGCACCTGGAGCGACTTGCTCGGCTCGCTTCCCGCACGGCAGGTCACGTGGTACTTGCGCGGCCGCTGTTCCGGGAACCACTTCTTCCACTTGCCGCGGACGTCATTGGGAACTGCGTTGAACGACCTCACGTCACCGACGAGCTCGCCCACGCGAGTGACATTCCATATCGCCGGCTCGACCACGCCCGCTGGGCGCTTGGCGGTGAGCCTGATTCGATCGACCTCGAGCGTGCCGCCCTCCCTGACCGATCGACCGCCGTGCACCAACTGCACGCCGTGCTCGCAGGTCGCCATGATTGACAGCCCGTCCCGCACGCGCGGCGGATCCTTCTTCTTTGGCGGTTTCACGACCGGACCGGGCAATCCTTCCAGGAAGAGCTTCTTGCGCGTGCGCGACGAGCGGCTTCCGCCTCCACCTCCGCCGCCGCGACGCCGCTTTCCTGGCTTGCCGTCATCGGCCGGCCGAGCGTCGAGCGGGAGCTGCACCTCCTTGCCGTCGATGCCGGCGGGCGGCGTGGCGTCGGAGCAGTTCAGCTTGATCGAGTTGCCATGGAGCTGAATTCCCTGGGGCGTGATGCGGATGAAGTTGTTGCCGACGTAAAACGACACCTCCTGCTCGGAGGCGATGACGATGCGGCCATCAACCTTGATCTCAGCGTTGCCCTTGACGAATTGGCTGTAGTTTTGCAGCAGAGCGTCGATGGCGTCCTGGCCTACGACGACGTGGCGCAGCTTCTCGATTTGCTCGAACTGATTTCCTGGTGTACGCAGCTCATTGCCTTCGTGCACGGTTCGGAAGAACCTGCCTTTTTGCTCACCATCCTTCGTGCGCCCGACGAGTTGGTGCAGGCTGCCGGAGGTGTGATAATGCGTACCGGCGACGCGGGTATCCATGCGGCGCTGGGCCCGAATGAAGAGCTGTTCACGCTTCAGGCGGTCCTCGAAGCGAATCTCGTGATATCGCTTGTCCGCCGGGCTGGAGAGAGTCTTGATCGTGCTTTTGGTCTTCTCTTCGGGCAGCTTGTAGGGCGGCATATGATCGGCGTTGTAGACCCGGCCGGTGATGATCGGCTTGTCCGGATCACCCTCCAGGAAGTCGACGATCACTTCCTGGCCGATGCGCGGCAGGAACATCATCCCGAACTGCCCCCCCGCCCAACCCTGACTCACGCGAATCCAGCAGGAGGAGAACTCATCGAACTTCCCCTCGCGGTCCCAGTTGAACTGAACCTTGACTCGGCCGTAGGCGTCGGTGTCGATCTCCTCGCCGGTACGACCGGACACGCGTGCCGTTTGTGTGCCGCGCATCACCGGCCAGGGAGTGATTCGTGGCGGCCGGTAGGTAACGTCAGCCGGGATGCACTCGAAGCGGCACTCGTAGACCGGCGCGTCGAGGTCGACAAGCGAACTGCGAGCCACATCCTCGACCAGGTTGGGGATCGACAACGCCTCCAGCGGGCTGCCGCCCAACGCCGCGGCAGTGGCACCCGCGTCGCGCGAGATCTGACCCGCGTGGTACAGCCAGTCAGTAAGCTCTCGCCGGGCGGTCGGATCGCCGCGCTGCACGCGGGCGGACACCTGTAGGATTCCCTCGGCCAGGTCCCGGATCTGCGCATCCTCGCTACGACGGGCCGCGAGAAGAGCCTGGCGTGTTCGCGGATTAAGGCTGCCGGACTGACCGTTAGTGTTCGAGGTTCGCAGGACAGCCTGCTTGCCCTCGTAGGTAACAGCGGTGATCAGGTAGCGGTCATTCAAGGGCGCGGTGGGGTGGCCGGTCAGGCCGAATTCCCTGCCGGGTGCCAGGCGGGGAGAGTTGCTCTGCCCGGATCCGACCACGCGGCGGGTCTCGAATTCTTCGGTCCGGATCTTCGCCAGGGAGGTGCCCAGGGCCTGCTTGTCGTACTCGCCGGGATAGTCATAGAACTCGAGTTCAGCGTCGCGCCCGAGATCACCGGTGGCCATAAGATCGAGTTGCGGGTTCTTGAAGTTGAAGTCGTTGAGCGCCACGGCACCCGGACGAACCGACTGGCCGAGCCGAAAGCGGAAGACGTGCTCGTCGGGCGCACTCATGCCCGTGAGCGGCTTATAGGGTAGAGCTGCGGACTCGGCGTCGATCGGCTCGTACGCGGGCCGCGAGTCGGCCAGGCGCATTACGTCCGCCGTTTCGGTCTGCTGGAAAAACCACCAGATGCCGGCTTCCTCCATCAGACGAGCGATGAAGTTGTAGTCGGTTTCGCGGTACTGGACGCAGTACTCGCGCTGCGGATAGGTACCTTGCAGGAGGGAGAGGTCGTACCGATCCGACAGAACGCCGGCCGCTTCCATGACCGCCGAGATGATCTCGATCACGGTCTTGTTCTGGAAAATCCGCGAGTTGTAGCGGTGTGTAAGCTGCCAGACGGCTGGGACCAGCTCGGCTCGAAAATGCTGCTGGCCGGACGCTTCGCCGGTCATCTCGAAGCGGCTGACAATGCCGTTAAAACGGCGCTCGCCGTGGTCCGTATTGACGCTCAACCTGGCCGGCTTGCCGACTGCGTCATCGAGGGCAATCTGTTCACCAAGCGTGGTCAGTTCGATTTCAAAGCGATAGAGCTGGCACAGGCCCTCTGTGCCCCGGTAGCGAATCACCTGCCACGTGCCGACGTCGCCGCCCGCAAGCTGAAACGCCAACTGTGCCTTGCTGAGATCTCGTATCAGACCCATGAATACGCTCCTGGCCGGCGGGCGCGTCCCGCCGGCTTGCACGCCTCTGACTGTGCCGGTGGTTTCATGCTCTCCGGCTGACTCCGAACAGCTTCTAAGGCGGCAGGTCGGTGAGAGGATTCACGCGGTTTCTTCTCTTTTTGACCACCGGTATAATGAGCAACGGGCCAAAGCTGTTTACGAAGTGCTAGGAGAGGAGTATCCCGTGACGGCGCAATGCGACGGGGAGCTTGTTGAGCGCGCGGCGCGTGGTGATGCCTCGGCGTTGCGCACGCTTCTGGGGCGCCATGGTCCGGAGGTGGGCCAGAGCCTGGCGGGCAACATTGCCAGACAGTGGCAGGCGGTGCTCGACGTGGACGATGTGATGCAGGTTACCTATCTGGAAGCCTTCCTGCAGATCGATCGACTTACGGCCCGCGACGCGGCATCCTTCACGCGCTGGCTCAGACGAATCGCCGAGAACAATCTGCGAGACGCGGTACGCGAGTTGGGACGGCGCAAGCGCCCCCATCCCGGCATGCGTGTGGCGCCTCCGGCGGGCGAGGATTCCCATGTTGCGCTGCTCGAGCTGTTGGGCGCCACCACCACGACCGCCAGCCGACACGCCGCCCGACGAGAGGGGGCCAACATCCTGAGTTCCGCGCTTGATGACCTGCCCGCCGACTACCGGACGGCGGTGCGGCTGTACGATCTGGAGGGCCGTTCGATAGTTGACGTGGCATCTGCCATGGACCGCTCAGTGGGCGCCGTGCATATGCTGCGCGCTCGTGCCCATGACCGGTTGAAAGCGATGCTCGGCTCGCCGGCCAGGTTCTTCAGTGATCCGGCGTGAGCCTTGGCGCTGCGCCGTTGTGACCATCTCGAGAGACCCACGTGGAACAAGAGCCGACCAGTAACGACCGGCATGGCCAATTGATCGACGGCGCCTGGCAGCAGGTCGAGGAGGTGCGGCAGCGCGGCAGGGCGGCGGCGCAGAACCGCTACGATTCGGGACGTGCCGCCCCGTGGCTGGGCTCTTTGACCGGCTACGACATCGTCGGCGAGATCCACCGGGGCGGCCAGGGCGTGGTCTACAAGGCGGTTCAGCAGTCCACCAAACGCAAAGTGGCCCTCAAGGTCATGAAGGAGGGGCCCTTTGCTTCGGCGGCGGACAGGGCCCGTTTTGACCGCGAGGTTGAGATACTGGGACAGCTTCGGCATCCAAACATCGTCACCATCCACGACAGCGGCTCGGCCGGCGGGCACTTCTTCTACGTGATGGACTACATTGCGGGCCACCCGCTGGACGCCCACCTGGAGGGCGGCCATCACACCGTGGACGAGGTGTTGCGTCTGTTCGCCAGAATCTGCGATACGGTGAACGTCGCTCACCTTCGAGGAGTCATCCATCGAGATCTCAAGCCGGGCAACATTCGCGTGGATGCTGCGGGCGAGCCCCACGTGCTCGATTTCGGCCTCGCCAAGCTCATAGACGGGAACGCGGACGACAGCGATGTGGACCTACAGCCGCCGCTGCTGACCGCGACCGGACAGTTCATAGGTTCGCTGCCCTGGGCGTCTCCGGCGCAGGCCGAGGGCCGCGCGGATAGGGCCGACGTGCGCAGCGACGTGTATTCGCTCGGCGTGCTCATGTACCAGACGCTGACCGGGAGATTCCCGTATAAGGTCACCGGCAACATGCGTGAGGTGCTCGACAACATCCTGCACGTGGAGCCGGCCAGACCCGGCACCATCCGCCGGGAGCTCAACGACGAAGTTGATACTATCGTCCTCAAATGCCTCAGCAAGGAGCCCGAACGGCGCTACCAGAGCGCCGGCGAACTGGCCCGCGACTTGCGGCGGTATCTCGCCGGCGAAGCGATAGAAGCCAAGCAGGACTCGGTCGGGTATGTCCTGCGCAAGCAGCTCCGCAAGTACAGGCTTCCTGTGACCATCGCAGCTCTCCTATCGATCGTCGTGACCGCGGCCCTGGTGACTTCTCTGGCATTCTGGCAGCAAGCCAGCCAGGAGCGCAACGCCGCCCAACACGCCCAAGGTGAAGCGGAGCTGGCCCGAATCGCTGAATCGCAGCAACGCGAGTTGGCTGAGCGCAAGCGCTTCGAGGCCGAACAGCACGCGGCGGAAGCGGAGGGGCAGTTACGGGAAACGGAGTGGCAGGGCTACCTGGCCGGCATCGCCGCGGCCGACGCTGCCCTACGGGCCGGTGACCCGGCGGCGGCCGCTCGCCGTCTCGATCTCGTTCCTCAGCAACTGATCCGCTGGGAATGGTCGTACCTCTCTCGCCGAGTCGAGCAGCAGGGCGAGGCAACAGGTGGCGTCGACGTGGTGACTATTCAACCCGGCCGCGGTGGCACCAAGGTCGTGGCTTTCAGCCCCGACGGGACCAGACTGGTGTGCGGGACGGGTGACGGCGGACTGTCTCTCTGGCAGGCCTCAACAGGGGAGCTTCTCTGGCGTCGGGACGGACACCATGGCCAGGTCCGCGGCGCGGCCTTCAGCCCCGACGGTGACGTAATCGCCTCGGGGGCAACGGACGGCACGGTTCGGCTGTGGGATAGCGCAACCGGTAAGCAGGTAGCCACACTGCCGGCTGATAGACCAATTATTTCCGTGGCCTTCGCCGGCAATGGTACGGTGGTTGCGGGCGGCGACGACGGGCGTATCTGCGTCTGGGATACGAAGACAGCGCAGTTGACGGCTCTCCTCGTTGGTCATGCCGGCGGGGTCCGGGCGCTCGCGTTCAGCCCCGAAGCCGGCCTGTTGGCCTCGGGCGGCTCCGGCCCAGCCGTCCGCCTGTGGGATACCGGCACACTCGGTGATGATACACCCATCCCCATTCAGCCCGAGACGGCACATGCCCTGGCGTTTTCGCCGGATGGTACTTTGCTGGCCTGCGGCTCCGCGGATACCTGGGTCACAGTCTGGCAGGTTAACAGCGGACAGAAGGTGGCTGAACTGCACGGCCACAAGGGACCGGTGACCGCGGTGGCCTTCAGCCCGAACGGCTCGCGCCTCGCTTCCGGCTCCGCTGACGCAACCCTCAGGATATGGGACACCGCCAGTCACGAAGAAACTCTGACACTATACGGCCACACAGCCCCACTGTGCTCCGTGGTCTTCAGTTCCGATGGTGCGCGTATCGCCTCCGCGGACTCGCACGTGCGGGTCTGGCAGGCCGGAATGTCGGCCGAAGAGCTGGTGGCCAACTTCTTCGATAGTCTCGTGCTGGCGTCCGACGTCGTCGAGTATCTCGAGGCCGATGACGCCATAGACCCGCAACTACGCGCCGTTGCGCTGCGCATCACCCGCACGCGCGGCGACGATCCGGAGGTACTGGACGGTCACGCTCGCCGGATCCTGGACTCACCTGACCTCGATTACGAGGCCCTGCTGCGGGCGCGCCGCTATGCTCAGACGGCCTGCCACCTGCAACCGCAGCGAATGCGCTTCCACGCCACCTTGGGGCGAGTGCACTATCTCTTGGGGGCATACGAAGACGCCGAGGCGGCACTGCTGACTGCCTGGGAAGCTTCGCCGGATGGACAGGGCCAGGAAGGCGAGTACCGGCAGGCCACGCTGCGGCATCTGATCGAACTCTACGACGCTTGGGGCAAGCCCGACCTGGCCGCCGAATATCGTCAACTGCATCACAAGTCGTTACCGACGTCAGATCCAACGGCAGAGTAGCCTGCCCCCGTCTGTTCAGGATGCCCGCAGGTCAGCGGACTTCGGGAAGCGCATTGACGCCGACACTGAGCCGAGCTCTGCCGACCTCGTCGGGCAGCAGCTCGATCAGTGAACTCGCCCCGGGCAGCCGCGGATGCCAGCACTCGATCCGGCACTGCCCCGGCGGCAGGTCGGTGAAGGTCACCGTTCTACCGCTCCGAACACGGTGCACCCAGGGTGTGGGGGCGACGAACACCACTGCGACCGGATCGTCGCGCTGGGCGCTGAGTACTTCGATGACTCCCGAGGACTGAGCGGCGCAACTGGCTCGTCCGCCCGGCAGGATAGGGCCAAGATCGAACAGGTTGTCGTCCGATACTGAGTAGACCTGCTCCGTCTGTACTCCGTAATTGCGGACCATCAACCTACCACCGACTCCGGTAGCGTGCAGTGGCAGGTTACGATCGCTTCGCCGTTCTCCGTCGATGCTCAGGACGACAGGCGGCGGACCAGGTGGTGCAGCCGCTCCCTCCGCCGGCTCGATCCACACGACGATGTTGTCCAGGGCCGAGTAGTCCACCCGCACGAACGGCCCGGCATTCGGCACTCCCTCCGAAGTACCGTACGAATCCTCGACCGGCTCTCTATAACCCGCTTTGGGATGGGCCTGGACGCGAATCCGGATTGCCGACAAGCCGGGCTGAACTCGTACGGGAGCCTCACAGCCCAGGCCAGTCGCCATCAGCAAACCAATCGGCATCGCCAGCAGGAACTTCGTCAATTTCGGCTCACTTCCAGATCCAACACGACCGTTTCCTTTGGCTTGACCTCCACGGGCGCCGAGACCTCGCGGAAGCGCCGCCGGCGCTGCCAGGTTCGCAACTCGTAAGTGCCGGCGGGGACGTCCTCAATGACGAAGCGCCCATCGGCCGCGACGCGAGCGAAAAACGGCGTAGGACACACGTAAATGACTCCGTCCATCTTATGGTGTATGGAACAGTGCAGTCGGACGACACCCGGTTTGTCGAAGGTGACGGACTTGGAGACGCCGGGCTTATAGAGCCCCAGGTCGAAGGGCTCGGTTGAGGATTTGGAGAATACGTTGTGTTGGACGGCGCGATCCTCGTCGTTGAGGAACTCAACCGTTCGCCCGACGCTGATGATCAGCAGCGACGGGGTGAACCGGGCCCCCTTCTGGCTAATGGTCGCCGTGGCGCTCGGCACGGCGAACCGCCGTTGTGGATCCAGGGACTTGAGAAAGACGATCATCTCCGGCAGCGTGCCCGACTGCTTCACGGTGATGCGGCCGGTTATGCGGCCGTCGGGTGCGCCGGTGGTTGCCGTCCCGTCCGACGCGGGTGACTGTTCTTGGGGTGTGCTGCCCAGATTCCGCGGTGCCGTGAGCGCCAGGCAGATTGCGACGAGCGCAGCCCCCCTCCGGCACCCGACGCCTGATCGAAGCGAGAGTATGACCTCGCGTGCCGGCAGCATCTGAATGAACCTCGCAGCTTCTGGAAGTAGCTGCACCGCAACTCGCATGCAGCTTTCTTATGCCGTTGATTGTTGCCGTCGTCGGTTTTGGCCCGGCTCGCCTAACTACCACGCGGCCATCGCTCAGTCAAACCGCCCGCAGAGCCCCGGACAAAGGTCGCGGCGTGGGATGGCGCCTGGCTAAGCTGTGATCAGACTCGACGTTCCGTCCGACCAGAGCTACAACACCCAGGGAGCCCGAGCAAGATTGTCGATGCCGCGGGCTCCTGACCGAGCCTTGCAGGACTCAGTTCGGGGCGAAGCGCCATATTCTTGGCCAGGATGGTCAACCGGCCTGTAAACACCAGGAAGATCAGGCCAGCCGGACACACGGCACCCCTTTCGCCAGCCCGAACCGAGTCCCACAGGGCACAGGACACCGGACCGGGCCCGGAGTGGGACATGCGCAGCTACCGTGATGTCAACACGGATTGACTGCTCGGCTGCCAAAGGTAACGAACGGTTGGGTGACAGCGGCTTTCAACAGGCGGCCGGCTACCAGCCCTGAGACGATGGCCGTGCTGGGGACTGATTTGCATCGCCCGGAGCCATGCGTTAAAATAGGGAGGTTATCTCGACGGGCATCCCGCAGACGGCAGATCCTGAGGCGAGGGACCACTAAAGTAGTCCTTCATCCGTAGCACCAGTTTCCAGCCTGTGAAACGCGTGCTACCGTCCATCGACACGCTGAAGCGGGCGGCCATCGGCGAGTTACGGTACGTGCGAGTCGGGGCGCAGGTGCGATCAGCGATCAGGGGCTGGAACATCGAATAGCCGTGCAAGATGTGCGTGGGGGAGGTGCACTATGTGCCACAGAGCGAGACACCTGGCCGTTTTGACCATCATCCTGGCGCCGACCTCGCCGTCGATCGCCCAGATGATGTACTGGACCTCTGACAGCGGGCAAAGCATCCACCGGGCGAGCGCTGACGGCGGCCAGATCGAGGAACTTGTTACCGCCGAGCCGGATCCAGTTGGATTGGCCTTGGATGTCGCCGCGGGCAAGATGTACTGGTCTCAGCGGTTTGGCGGAATCCGACGGGCAAATCTGGACGGAAGTGGGGTCGAGACCGTTGTCGATGCGGCCGCCGGCTTCGGCCCGCGCGGGGTGGCACTTGACGTGGGCGCGGGGAAGATCTACTGGGTGTGCGACACGTCGGACGCCATCCAGCGCGCCGACCTGGACGGCAGCAACGTCGAGACGCTCTATACCGCGGAATCGCCGGCCGCCCTTCTGGGAATCACGCTCGACACGGCGGCCGGCAGGATGTACTGGGTCGACAGCGACAACGCCAGCATCTGGCGCGCCGATCTGGATGGCTCCGATGCCGAGGTCATTCTGGTGTCGTGGCCGCAATCTCCCTACTACATCACGCCCGATCTCGTCGCGGGGCATCTATACTGGACTGATTATTATTATGGTGCTATCCACCGCGCCGATCTGGACGGGTCCAGCCACATTATCTTGATCGACACCTTTCCGCAGTTGCCGGTAGGCATCGCCCTGGACGTCGCCGGTGGCAAGGTGTACTGGAGCCTCCACGGCGGCGCCGTCCAGCGTGCCAACCTGGACGGCAGCGAGGTGGAGGACGTGGTGACCGACCTGCCGGTGGCCTGGGCGGTCGAACTGGACCTGCGCGCCGGGCAACCGGCTATCCCCACTCTCTCGCAGTGGGGCGTCATTGTGATGGCACTCGTCTTGCTGCTGGCCGGGGGCGTAGTACTGGGTCGATCCCGTAGACTCACAGCGGTCTAGAACTTGTGATCCGCCGCTCAATCTGAACGGGGATGGGAGCACCGAAAGCGCGGCCCAGCAACACACGCCAGCGTAACCTGAGAAGGAGCACTTGTACGCCTGTCCTGAATTGTTGTCTGCCATGGTTCGGAACACCTCTTGACCAGACCAAACCTCGAATCTGTTTTCGTGGATGTCGCCACTACACTGGGCAGCGTTCTGGAAGTTCGTGAACTGGCCTGCAGGCTGAGTGAGGCCATGTCGGCGCTGCCCGGGCTGCACCTGAGCGGGCTGAGCGTGTATGACCAGGAACGCACGGCCGTCGATCGGTACACGGTGGAGATGGCCGGCGCCGGTGGCAGCACGAGCCGAACGGCAGTAGCGGCCTCTCCACCGACCCACCAGGAAACGTCGCTTGAAGGCAGCGAGGAAGAGCTGTTTCGGGCGGAGAAGCGGATGTACCTCTCTCTCGACCTGGCAACTGAGCGCAGCGTCGGAGTACATGAGCGGCTCCGCGAGATGGGTGTGAGCCGGTACTCGAGCGTGGCGATGGAGCTCGACGGCAAGTTGCTCGGGGCGGTCTTCGCGGGCTTCAGGAGCTCAGGACCGCTGGACGACCCGTCCCGGTTGTTCATGGAGCGGCTGGCCGGCCTGGCCACGCCGGTGCTGTGGAGCTGCCTCACGCACGCCCGATTCGAACGGGGCGACCGCCGGCGTGACACGCTCATTGAGCTGGCCAAGGTCATCAACACCTCCCTGAAAGTCGACACTGTCATCGCCTGCGTACAGCCACTGGTGTCCCGCTTGTCGGATGTGTGCCTGAGCCAGGTCAACGTGCTGGAGCAGGAGAACCGGACCTGCCGGTCGTATCGATATGTCCGCGGTGCGGAGGGAGAGACATCCTACCACCCGAAGCCGGAGATCTTGGCCGTCACATCGACGGCCATGGACTGGGTCGTGCGAAACGGAGAGGCTTATGAATCGGACGATCTGGAGAAACGGATGGTGTTCGATGCTGATCAGGAGTTGCGCAGCATTGGTGTGCGACGGTACGCCCTGGCGCCGATGGTTGTCCGCGACCGCTTGATCGGCGGTTTGCTCATCGGTACCGCCGACCCACATCCTATTCGCAAGGTGGATCTGTGGATGTACGAAAACACCGCCATGCAATTGGGGCTGGCGCTATCCAACGCCATGCAGCACGAACAGCTCGGGCAACTGACGAATCGACTCAAGCAGCAGAACGTGTACCTGCGTGAGGAGATTCAAAGCAGCCACGGCCTGAGTGAGATGGCAGGGCAGGCGGCGGTGATGGATCGGGTCAAGGAGAATATCGCCCGCGTGGCCAACACCGACGCGACGGTGTTGATCACCGGCGAGACCGGCGTGGGCAAGGAACTGGTGGCCCGCGCCATTCACGCCGACAGTGCCCGCGCCGACCAGCCCATGGTTAAGGTGAACTGCGCCGCGATCCCGGAGGGCATGGTCGAGAGCGAGTTGTTCGGTCATGAGCGCGGGGCTTTCACCTCCGCCGTGGAGCGTCGCATCGGGCGGTTCGAGCTGGCCCACGAGGGTACGTTGTACCTGGATGAGGTCGGCGAGCTGCCCCTGGCCTTGCAACCCAAGCTCCTGCGCGTGCTTCAAGACGGGGAGTTCGAGCGAGTGGGCGGCACCCGGACGCTGGTCGCCAAGGCCAGAATCATCTCCGCGACCAACCGAAACCTGGAGCAGGCTGTCGCGAGCGGAACTTTCCGAGCCGATCTGTTCTATCGCCTGAACGTCTTTCCAATCAATGTCCCGCCTCTGGACCAGCGGCGGGAAGACATCCCGCTGCTCGTCGAGCAGTTTGTGGCCCAGCTTAGCCGGCCGATGGGCAAACACATCGAATCTATCGATCCGGCGTCAATGGACTACCTGCTGGCCAGGCAGTGGCCTGGTAACGTGCGGGAGCTGCGCCACGTGGTAGAGCGGGCCATGATCCTCTGCGACGGTCCCGTGCTCCGTATCGATACC
>JANQGB010000510.1 GCA_028277545.1 Phycisphaerae bacterium
CGTTGCATATCCTAGTCACTGGCGCCTGGCACGTCCGACGCCGTACCATATCCACCCTCGATTGTCGGAAACTGGCCCGGCCGCGGCTTGGCATAAGCACGATCGAGCCTTCGTAGCGGCGGCCGATCATCCTGGAAGTAGATGGCTAGGTCATTCTCGCTTTCCAAGACGGTCGTGGCCGTGCGATGCTCTCCTCGGTAAATGAACTCCAGGGTGCCAGTGGTCGAACGCTTGCCGAGTCCGGTGAGCTTACAAATGTCTGAGATACCCCTCGTGGCGAATGACTCAACCATCGGAGCAGCCTCGAACCAGTCATACCCCTGATCTTGCTGAGTGCAGGGAACGTAGATCAACTGGCGCAAGCAAGCTTCGTCCACGTCGCGCAGGAAGTGGACGGCCGTGGCGCTGGCGTCCAGGGCCCATCTTAGAAAGCTCTCCAGCCAATAGACCGTCGTCGCAGTTGTATGCTCCGGTGGGTTACCCGCCTGGCACTCCCGACGAATGTCGTCATCCGTGACACGGTCGAATCTGCGGGCTACTGTGCTGGGGTCATCTAAGTCAAACACCTTACTCCTCCTCCGCAACCGGTGGAACATTGTCGTCTGCCTCAATAATACCCTCAACAGGCGTTCTGCGGCGTTGCACGCCACGTGGAATCACCTGGACGGTGTCGGCGCCTCGCCCTTGCCAGACGGAAGGACGAAGCGCCGGTAATTAGGCCCGTGCGGTGTTTCGGTCAAAGGCATGGGCACGAAGACGCGACTGTGACCATCCTCAACGCAGACCATCTGGCACATCCAACAGGCAGGTCAGTCGTCCTGGCCCTCTGCGTGTGTTTCTAGAGCATCAGGCGCCGCTGGGGAACTCGCCGCAAACCATCGGGCACGTACGCGCAGGAACACCCGGTCCAAGAGAACCGCTACGGCTGGCATGTAAACGAGCCTCGCCACAAACCTCGCCCATCGCATCTTGCCCGAGTCCGGGTCGCGATCGTAGTAGAGACCACAGACCACGGCCAATGCAAAGATGAAGAGCATTCCCAGGATGAACTCCATCCGGGAACGTGCAAGATGCTTCACGACCTAGCCACCTATCCTCAATTACACTAAGCTATAGTCTGTGCTTAGAGCAACCAGTCAATGAACTTTCCAAGCGCCCAACCCGCTGTGCCCTCTGCAAACCAGTCGATGCCCCTTCCCACATGCGGCGCGGCCTTCGTTACGCCGCGCGTCAGGTGCGGCGTGGCTTTCACATAAACCCAAGTAGTAGCCGTCCAGGTCCCGCTTTCGCACGATGCGCGTCACGTTGCCGTCAGCGTCGTAATAGTACCACACCGTCTCTACCAGGACATCCTGCGGATCGTCGATGGTGTACTTCATCAGCCGGTTGCCGCGGGTGCCGCAGAGCGGCGGGTTGTCCACATCGTAGGTGTACGTCACCGTCGGCCCACCCGCGGTGCTCTTGGTCAAGCGGTTGCCGACCGGGTCGTATCCGTAGCTGAGCTCGTATAGGCTGGTCCAGTTAAGATCGTCCTTCTCGCTACGGCTCTCTCCGATGAGCCGTCCCCGGTTGTCGTAGGTGTAGGTCATGGCGAATTCGGAGAGGTCGGCATGCAGTTCCTCCACGCCGATGAGGCGGTCGTTGGCGTCGTACTCCAAGTCCAGCCGCAGCAAATGCGCCGGCGCCCCGTCCTGCCAGTTGGGAGGCCGGGGCGCCGGCTGTAGGGAACACCGTCCGGCGCACGCGAGGCGCAATGTTAGCCATTCTCCTCGTCGGGCAGACGTGCAGCCGCAATGAGAGTTTCAACAAACGCGTGCGGACAGAGAAGGTCTGTAGTGCTCACATAGGCCTCACCGTCCTCGGCGGTAAGATGCAGCATTCCGTCACCAAGATTGGCCACCACACGGGCCTTTGCCAGCCGTACGGAGCGACGGTCCGTGACCCTCAGGCCAGACAGGTGTTCGATAGTCAAGAGCCCCGGCTGTATTCTGTACCGCACTCTGAAGTAGAGCATCTGTATGGCAACAACACCAAAGGCTGCTATGAACATCGCCCACAACGTCTCGAACGGACAGCCGAGAAAGCGCAGCAGCGGCAGAACAATAACCACGATTGCGACCAATGAAGCCTGCTGAACCGTAGTCGGCCCGCATCGAAATCTCACCGTGGCAGCCTGTCGGTGACGCGCAGACGAGATGACTCGGGCCAGTTGGGACGTCCGTCCACTGAGCTGAACAGTTGTCTCATCACCGCCCGCCAACTCAACTCGCTCCGGCAGCTTTGCGCGGGCGTCGAAGATATACTGCGTGAGCGGCACCAGAAACGGGACGACGACCAGGGCGAAGCACCACAGGCCCCACTTCTGAGCGACCTCCAGCCAAATCCACAGCGGACCGCCTCCGTAAACGACCATCGCTACATAGACCAACAGTTGGTAGGGATCCCAGTACCAAAACGGATCTCGACATCCTCTGGCATGCGTGTGTCTGGCACACGTTATGATCATATCGTCAGTTCCTCCAGCAACGTCGACCAGGCCGAGGTGACACGCGCGAGTCGCAGCTACAGCCACATTGGAAGACGAGTGTCCGCCCCGGGCGGTGGCCGAAGTGTGCCGAACCGTGGCCTGCGCCACGGAGGCTTGCCCATAGCTCCCGCGCCGATTCCGATCGCTCCCCCGTCTATGAAAGCGTCAAGCCCAGGGTCGCCCGTGGTTACGCCGTTGATGCGAGCGCCGGCCCAATCCGCGCTAGCGCCACTCAAGTACCAGACTCCTGCGGGAGGCGCGAGACAGACGAGGGCGACGCCGATGCCGAACCCGCCCACGGCTTTCAGGTTCTTATCCACGGCGTCATAAGTCGCAGGATCATCCATCCAGTCGGTCAGG
>JANQGB010000578.1 GCA_028277545.1 Phycisphaerae bacterium
CAGGGCCCGGGCCTGGACGCCGCCGACCTGCCGGAACTCGTTCGCGGAGAGGCCGTCCAGATTCGCGATAACGGTGACCACGGTGACCTCTCGCTCGACGAAGTGTTGGCTTCGGTCGAGCGGCGTGCTATCCTGGCTGCCCTGCGGCGCGTTGGCGGTCAACGCAGCCGCGCTGCCCGGGCGATTGGCATCTCCCGCAGTCGCCTGTACCGCCGCATGGAGGCGTTGGGCATCAGGCCAGGCCAGGACCTTTGACGCAGGGCGCGGCACCGGACGCCGCAGATCGCCGATGGCGGACTCACTCGGGGCAGGTGATCTCGGCGGCACCCTGGCAACGGACGTGGTGGTCTGTTGCGACAACCTCTCGTTATTACGCGGCCTGCCCTCCGGCGTCTGCGATCTGATCTACGTGGATCCTCCGTTCGGAACCGGCAAGCGCCGTAAGGGTAGCGCCAAAAAGTCGGACGCCCCCGTCTTTGATGATCGGGCCGACGGAGGCCTCGAATCCTACGTCGCGTTTCTTCGCCCCGTGATTCAGCAGATGCACCGTGTGCTCTCGGAGCAGGGCAGCCTCTACGTGCACCTCGACTGGCGGGCGGGGCACTACGTCAAGGTGCTGCTGGACGACATCTTCGGGATTGATAATTTTCTTAACGAGATCATCTGGAGTTACCGCACCGGCGGTTCGAGCCGGCGGTGGTTCGCCCGCAAACACGACACGCTCCTGCTGTACGCCAAGCGGGCAGGTCAACACACCTTCAACGTGCTTCGCGGGGGCGAATTTCGCACCCAGGGTATGAACCTGGACCAGCAGGGGCGCCCGTACAAGAACACGCGGGCGGGGCGCCTCTACTTTCACCCCGAAGGCCCGGCGTTGAGTGACGTGTGGGAACTGCCCTTCCTGTCCACCGTCTCCCGAGAACGCAACGGCTACCCCGCGCAGAAGCCGGAAGCTCTGCTGGAGCGGATCATCCAGGCCAGTTCCAACGAAGGCGATCTGGTGGCTGACTTCTTCTGTGGCAGCGGGACCGCGCTGGCTGTCGCCAAGCGACTGAAGCGGCGCTACCTCGGATGCGACAACAACTCGGCCGCTGTGAAGATCGCGGCCCGGCGCCTGGCGTGACATACCCAGCCCCGCCTCGTCCAGGCGCAGGATGCAGCAGACACCATAAACGCGGTAGTTTCGGAAGCAGGCGCAGTCTGCGCTGGTTGGCGCATGCGCAGCACGCTGCCTGGGAAGCCCAGGCAACTTAGTCACGGCCCAACAGCAGTACACGTGCCGCAGCGTAGTGATCGTATCGTCAGTGGGCGCCTCGACCGCAGCAACAAGCGTGCCTTGGCGGTTATAAAGATAGGCGTTGACTTGTAACTTAAGCTGAGGAATAATATTAAGAGGCAACTCGGTCCGTGTGCTGCGAGTTTTCACACCCCCACGGGAACTACTTCTACGCGTCCTTAGCGACGCTGGGGGCGCCGCCGCACGTTGGAGCGCGACGCTTGCGACGGCGTGCGGCTCTCGCACTTCGAGAATGCTGCTTTGTCGCAAGGTCCAGGTCTGTTATAGTGGCACTCTCTGCCCGCCCGGGATGAGCACATGTACGCGGGCGCCTACTGCTCCAGGCGCTGAAACGGCGCCGGGACGGACTCACGGCAGAGTCGACACGATACTGCAAACTCGTCACCGCTTGGTCTCGCGCCCGTGAAGGCCGCGCCCTCGCTGGCCGCACTCGGGTTGGTACCGGCAAAGGAGATTCCGCCCGCATGTCCGATAACCACCTTGGCGACACACAAACCCGTTTCCGTGCTGTGACCCGAGCGAACGTGGCTCGAACGCCGCAGTGGTCGCGGCTTGGTTCCGAACTGCAGGAAGCGGTGAAGGTGGTTTCGGCGGTGCTCCCCTTTCGGACCAATGCCTACGTTATGCAGGAGTTGATCGACTGGCAGCGCGTGCCGGACGATCCGATGTTTCAGCTCACCTTCCCGCAGCGCGGTATGTTGAGCGAGGAACATTTCGACACCATGTCCAGGCTGCTGCGCCGCAAGACTTCGCGCGATAAGATCGAGAAAGCCGCCAACCGCATTCGTTTCGAACTGAATCCGCATCCGGCGGGGCAGTTGACCCACAACGTTCCCCTTCATCAAGGAGAGCCGCTGCACGGCGTACAGCACAAGTATCGCGAGACGATGCTCTTCTTCCCCAGCCAGGGGCAGACCTGCCACGCGTACTGCACGTTCTGTTTCAGATGGGCGCAGTTCGTCGGCATTCAGGAACTGAAGTTCTCCAACCGGGACGTCGAGTTGCTGATCGAGTATCTACGCGATCATCCCCAGGTCACCGATGTGCTGTTCACGGGTGGGGATCCGCTGGTGATGAAGACTGACATCCTCCGCCGATACGTCGAGCCGCTGCTGGATCCCGCGCTGGACCAGGTGCGAACCATCCGCATCGGCACCAAGGCGGCGGCGTACTGGCCCCAGCGTTTCGTGACCGACCCCGATGCGGACGACCTGCTGCGTTTGTTTGAGAGTGTCACAGCCGCGGACAGGCACCTGGCACTAATGGGCCACTACACGCACCCAGTCGAGTTGTCCACACCGATGGCCCGCGAAGCGGTGCGGCGCATTCGCTCTAGCGGCGCCCAGATCCGGATGCAAGGGCCGCTGATCCGCCACGTCAATGATGACGCGAGCGCCTGGGCGCAGTTATGGAGTGACGGCGTGCGGATGGGGGCCGTCCCGTACTACATGTTTGTGGAGC
>JANQGB010000610.1 GCA_028277545.1 Phycisphaerae bacterium
GGTCGAACGTCTTCGCGACGAGGCCTGCGAGCGAATGGACGGCGCCCGCCGACCCCTGCGAGTGCGTCCGGTGGATGCCGCGTTCGAGTCCGGCGAAGACTCGCGCGGTCCGTATCTCGAACTGCGCTTCACGCTACCGCCGGGCTCGTACGCGACGACGTTGCTTCGCGAGGTGTGCAAGTAGCGTCATCCGTACAGTGAATACCGGCGCCGTTTACGGCACGCATCCTGCGAATACAGACCGGCCTGGCTGCGACCGCTGTGGTCGCCAGGTGCGCCCGAGGCTACCCAGCGAATTTAGGACTCTGGGCGACGGCATGAATGAAGAGGAGCTGCCAGACGCTGCACCGTGACGACAGTCACCGAAAGAGAACTTACACTGCAAATAAGCGCTACGGGCTTGACTTGCGTGGCAAGGTGGACGGCCGCCGGGAACGCCTCGTTGCCATTTACCGCGGTTGATCAGGCAGTGTGCGTTCTGCGACGCACGGACGAAGAGCGCGTTCGCACCATTCGCGGGCGGGCACATCGTGTGCGGCAGACCGGTGATATTCTCCCGCCGCGACTCGGCGAACCGTCACCCCACACGGTCATCGACGTTTAAGAAGCGGCGTGTTGGTCGGCATTGTGGGGGAGGAGAGATACTCACCTAACCTTGACCCCGCGGGGGCGATTTCGATACGCTCAACTAAAGGCTCGCGAGCCTTGCCGCTGTGGGGCGCGTAGTTCAAGCGAACCTGTAGACCGCGGCGCGCCGTGCAGATAGGCGCGGTTTAGAGAAGCAGTCTTGCCAGCCTCGACACCCGCGCTGGCAAACAGGCCGCGTGTTGACCGCATGCGGCGAAGATCCGGCGCGGCTTGCATGCCAGGTACAGGGGCAGGAGGAATCCGATGACGATGCGAAGCAGGGGCGTGTGCTCCCTTATGGTCGCCGGCGGGGCGTTGATCGTGGCCGCCACTGCTGGTGCAGGATCGGCCTGGGCACAGCCTTCCGAACCGCCAGAGGCCGAGCACTCCGCCACCCCTGAGGACGCGACGGTTCCTGAGACGTCGCGCGTGCTTGTGGCCGACGTGCCGCATCTAGAGCAGCCCGGCGATCCGCCGGCCGATCGCCCCACCCACGCCGCGGACCGGGGCTCGCCACGGTCGGGCCCCTGGGTGCGTGACGGATTCGTCAGCGTGCAGGTGAACGTCGATACCAACGGCCTCAACATCCCGGGCGACGCGGCCAACGAACCCTCCATGGCCATTGACCCGACGAACCCTGACTTCATCGCCATAGGCTGGCGGCAGTTCGACACCATCACCTCGAACTTCAGGCAGGCCGGCCGGGGGTACAGCGTGGATGGCGGCCAGACCTGGGCCTTCACCGATGTGCTACAGGGCGGCATCTTTCGGAGTGACCCGGTGCTGATCTCCGACTCCAGCGGCACCTTCTTCTACAACAGCCTGACAGACAACTTCACCTGCGACGTGTTCATATCCAGCGACGCCGGGGTGACCTATCCCACCGTCAGACCGGCCTTTGGCGGGGACAAGCTGTGGATGACCGTCGACCCGACTGACGGGATCGGCGCTGGAAACCTCTACTTCGCCTGGAGCTTCGCAGCGGCCTGTTGCGGCACGGACACCTTCACCCGCTCAACCGATGGCGGCATCAGCTACCTGTCCCCCATGGCAATTCCCTTGACGCCCACCTTCGGCACCCTGGCCGTCGGTCCGGAAGGTGAGTTGTATGTCGCCGGTGTCGATCAACCCAGCTTCTCGAACTCCGATTTCGTGGTGGCCAGATCGACTAACGCCCAGGACCCGGCTGCTTCGCCCGTGTTCGAGTTTGCCACCTACTTGTCACTCGGTGGATCCATGCGCGGCGCCCGCGGACCCAACCCCGTAGGCCTGTTAGGACAGGCCTGGATCGCCGTGGACCACTCGCAGAGCGCCAGCAGAGGTCACGTGTACATGCTATGTTCGGTTGATCCGCCGGGTGGCGATCCGCTGGACGTCAAATTCGTCCGCAGCATCGATGGCGGCCAGACCTGGAGCAGCCCGGTGCGGGTGAACGATGACCCGACCGGCGGCGGGCGGTGGCAGTGGTTCGGAACCATGTCGGTGGCACCGAACGGTCGTATCGATGCGGTGTGGAACGACACCCGGGCCAACCCGGGCGGGACGATCTCCGAACTGTATTACGCCAATTCCTTTGATGGCGGCCTGAGCTGGTCGGACAACATCGCCGTCAGCCCGCCCTTCGACCATTCGCTGGGCTACCCGCAGCAGAACAAGATGGGCGACTACATCCACATGTACTCGGATAACGCCGGGGCCCGGCTTGCGTATACGGCCACCTTCAACAGTGAGCAGGACGTCTACTTCGTGCGGATCAGCGCCATCGACTGCAACACGAACGGCGTCAACGACGATCAGGACATCGCCCTGGGTACGAGCACCGACTGCAACGACAACCTCCTGCCGGACGAATGCGAGGACGACTGCAACCAGACCGGCCAGCCCGACCTGTGCGACATCTCCGACGGCCTGAGCGAGGACTGCAACCAGGATTTCATACCCGACGAATGCCAGGTGCAGCAGCAGGACTGCAACGACAACGGCGTGATCGATGAGTGTGACATTTCCTCGGGGAGCAGCTTCGACTGCAACACCAACGCCCTGCCGGACGAGTGCGATCTGGCCGCCGGCACCAGCGTCGACTGCAACCAGAACACCATTCCCGACGAGTGTGACCTGGCCGGCGGCACCAGTTTCGATTGCAACGCCAACGGCGTGCTGGACGAGTGTGACCTGGCGTCCGGCAGCAGCCCGGACGACGATGACAACGGCGTGCCCGACGAGTGCGAAGCGCCGATTCTTTACGTTGATGCCTCCGCCACCGGCGAGGAGTTCGGTACCAGTTGGACCAACGCTTACCGTGACCCGCAAGCCGCCCTCTTTACGGCCTCCAACGACGGCGCGGCCGCCAACGAAATCTGGATCGCGACAGGCACCTACAGGCCGGCCGGGCCGGGAGGAAATCGCAACGCCACCTTCAAGCTGGTCGAAGGTGTATCCCTCTACGGCGGTTTCGCGGGAACGGAGATCAACCGCGACCAGCGCGACCCGGTCGCCAACCCGACCACCCTCAGCGGCGACCTTGACGGTGACGATACACCCGCTGGCGGCAATCGTGGTGATAACAGTTACCACGTAGTGACCTCTGACGGCACCATCGCCAGCGCAACGCTCGACGGCCTCACTATCAGCGGCGGCAACGCCGACGACACCGGCGACGCGACTTACGGAGCCGGTCTCTTTAACGATGGTGGCAGTCCCACCATCTCAGCCTGCTGGTTCCGGAGCAACACCGCCACCTACGGCGGCGCGGTCTTCAGCCTCGGGGCCGGCGACGTAACGCTGCTCAACTGTGCCTTCGGCGGCAATGCAGCCGACTTCGGCGGGGCGGTGTTCGTCGACGAAGGCGGTTTGACCATGGCCAACTGCACGCTCAGTGGCAACAGCGCCGCCTTCGGCGCGGGCGGCCTCTTCAAGGCCAGCACTGCGCAGGTAACCGTTAACAGTTGCATCTTCTGGGAAAACAGCGACGGCGGCGGCGCCGACGAGTCGGGGCAGATAGGGTCAGCCGGCGGCACCCTGGCGGTGCACTATACCTGCCTGCAGGGCCTGACCGGTGCGCTGGGCGGATTGGGGAACATCGGCGCCGACCCGCGGCT
>JANQGB010000639.1 GCA_028277545.1 Phycisphaerae bacterium
CCGGAGCCGACCAGTGCTTCGTGGCCAACCCCGACCTGGACACCATCTCCTCCCGCATCCAGAACGCGGTTTACCGCAACGGCCACCTCTGGTGCTGCCTGACCTCCGATCCGGACAACGACGGGCAGACAGAGGTAGTCTGGCAGGATGTAGTTACCAACTCCTTCCCGCCAGGAACGCCGGCAGTTTTCCAGTCCGGATTCATCAACGGCACGACCAGCCCGGATGTCTGGACCTACGTGCCCTCAATCAACGTCAACGCGGCCAACGACGCCGCCATCTGTTACACCGAGTCTTCGCCCTCCATCTGCCCCAACATGTCCTACGTGCTGCGGAGCAGTACCGACCCGCCGGGCACGTTCCAGGCACCGGTGGTAGCCAAGAACAGCAACCCGCCAGGCTGGTATGACAGCTTCACCTCGCGCGACCCGGATCGTTGGGGCGACTACTCCGGCTGCGTGGTCGATCCCACCGACGACTGCTTCTGGTTGAGCCACGAGTTCTCCAACACCTCCGCGGTGGCAAATTCCACCTGGGGCACTTTCGTGGCCAGCTTTTGCCCTGTGCCGCCGACCGTGGCCTGCTGCTTCAGCAGGACCGCCTGCGCCGACATGACCGTGGCCAACTGTACGGCAGCCGGAGGCACGCCGCGACCGGCCGGCTCACAATGTCCGACGCAGGGTGTGCAGACGTCGCAGCACGGCAGCGTCACGGTCGTACACTGGACTAACCCCGCCATCGACTGCTTCCAACTGCGGAGGGGCGATCGAGTGGGAGTCTGGGCCGAAGACTTCGACGACTATGAGACCGGCAGCGGCATGGCCGGGCAGGGCGGCTGGGATGGATGGGAGGGAGATCCTACTTTCGACGCGGTGGTCACCGACGTCCAGTCGCGAAGCTGGCCCAACTCGGTCGATGTGGCCGGCCCCACTGACCTGGTTCACGAGTACAACGGTGCCACGACCGGGCAGTGGGTCTACACGGCCTGGTCCTACGTGCCGAGCGATTTCCAGTCCGGAGGGACCGAGCCGTACCGCGGTTCCTTCTTCATCCTGCTCAACACTTACGATCCACCGGACTTCAGTTGGTCCGTGCAGCTCCATGCCGACGGGGATACCAACACCTTCATCCGTGACGGTGTGACTCCCACCAGCCTGCCGCTGATTACCGATCAGTGGGTCGAGGTGAAAGTCGCCATCGACCTGGACAACGATCTTTACCGCGTGTTCTATAACGGCACGGAGTTGGGCGCCGCGGAATCCTGGACCGGGGCCGTCCTCGGTGAGGGCGACGGCGTGCTGAACATCGGGGCCGTCGATCTCTACGCCTCGGGCTCCAGTTCAGTGTACTGGGACGACCTGACGCTGCTGCCTGCCGAGGCGGACTGCCTGCCGGGACCCTCCATCGACGCCTGGATGACCGATCCCGCCGAAACCGGGCAGGAGATGTGCCACCTCTTCGGGCCTGACCAGCCTTGCTCGCCGCCGATTCCGCCTGGCTTCTTCGGGCCTGGCTCAGATCCCTTCGAGGGTCAGATCTGCTTGGCCGGAGAGCCTCTCGGTAATACGGAGTTCGGTAGCTTCTCGATAGCCGACACGCTGATCCTGCGGACGGGTGACCCCTTCGACCGCTGCGAGCTGCAGGCGCCTGACCAGGCGGTATCGGCGGAGATCGTGGAGCTCAGCCTGCGGAGCGTAAGCCCCATCGAAGTCACCTACTTCGGCGGTATGGAGGTCCAGCCTTGGGAGGTGTCGGTGGACCTTTCCGATATCCATCCCACCTTCGGCGAGGTGCTTGTCACCAGGACCCACTGTAACGGCGGGACTTACAGCTCGATCTTCGACGTCTGGCCCAGGTTCACCTTCACCAAGCTGCAGGACCCCAGCCAAGTGCAGGTGCTGGATACTGGCGACCCGATCTGGGGACTCTGTCCCATCACGCTCGAGCAGGTGCAGGATACCTGGGTCGTCGACGCTGACCCCAACTTCTTCCTCGACTCGCCGTGGTGTACCGACTTCCATCCGGGCATCGAGGACATGGACCCGACGCTGGAGTGTGACTGCAACGGCAACGGCATCAGGGACGACTGCGACATCCTTAGCGCGGAAAGCGAGGACTGCCAGCTCAATGGCATCCCGGACGAGTGTGAGCCGGACTTCGACAGCGACCAGATCATCGACGACTGCGACAACTGCGATCTGGAGCCGAATCCGGACCAGGCCGACGCCGATGGTGACGGCGATGGCGATGCCTGTGACCTGTGCCCCGAAGTGGCCCGCCGCATAGAAGGAGACCATGACGGCGATCGCAAAGTGGATGGTGACGATAACTGCCCCTGCATCGCCAACAAGTGCCAGCAGGACACCGACGGTGACGGCATCGGTGATGCCTGCGATACGGAGGGCGACTACGAGCTGGACGGCGATGTGGACCTGGCCGACTTCCAGCAGGGCTGGGACGACTGCATGACCGGGCCCGACTCCGGCCCGCACCCTCCGGACTGCGCCCCGTTCGACT
>JANQGB010000687.1 GCA_028277545.1 Phycisphaerae bacterium
AGAGCGCGGCACCCTCGGCACCATCGACCCGTTGGCCCTCAAACGGGCGGCGGCCAGCTTGGTCGAGCGCGGCTTGGCTGAACCGGGTACCCGGGTCGACGGGCTAACTTTCCGCCCCCGGATCACTGCCGTCACCCTTGACTGGCCGCCCTATACCGCGCCAGGTTTGCCGTTCCAGGGCATCAGCAGCCACGTCGTGCGCACCGCCTCCGCCGCTGCCGGTTTCGACGCCGAGTTCCGGTTCCTGCCTTGGTCCGAAACCCTGGCTCAGGTGAAAGACAGCCGAGTCATGGCCGCGTTTCCCGCCTATCCAACGCCAGAACGATTGCGATCGATGCCGGTGTCCCGGCCGATCGGCAAAAGTTCCCTCGGGCTGGTCTACCCGGCGAATCAGCCGCTGACCTGGCAAGGCGAGGAAGACATCTTAGACTACCGGCTCGGCGTCGTCGCCGGCTATGCCAACACGCCGCACCTCGATCAGGCCAGAGCCGATGGCCGCGGCCACTTCGTCGATGCCAAAGACGACCGGCAAAATCTGATCAATCTGCTCGAAGGCCGGGTCGACGCGGCGGTGATCGACACTTTCGTGCTGCGCCACCTGATCGAGACCGACCCGGTGCTGCGGGCCAACCGTGACCGGCTCACGGTCGAACCGAAGGTGCTTCGGAACCTGGACCTGGTGCTGCTGTTCCAGCCAACGCCCTTGGGCACCTGGCTGCAAAAGCGGATCGACCGCGCCCTCGAGCACCTCCAGCAGGCGTCCCTGACCGAACAGTTTTTCGACGTCCAGGAACTCACGAGCCGCGAGCGAAGCCAGCCGCCCAGGTCAAAAATCCAGTTAACCGCCGAGGAGCAGGCCTGGCTTGCGCAGACGCCGCGGATCAGGGTTCACAACGAGACCAACTGGCCGCCATTCAACTTCGCCGTCAACGGTGAGCCGCAGGGCTATTCCATCGACTTTATGAATCTGCTGGCAGACAAGATCGGCATCGAGGTTGACTATGTCACCGGTCCGAGCTGGAGCGGCTTTCTGGCGCAGATGAAGGATGGTTCCCTCGACGTCATGCTCAACATCGCTAAGTCCGATGAACGAGCCAAGTTCCTGGAGTTTACGCCCCCCTACTATGAGGATTTGGTCGTTATCGTCTCCCGCTCGGATCAGCGGCTGGAAACCCTCGACGCCTTGACCGGCAAGCGGGTCGCCGTGATCGATGACTTCTGGCATGAACACATCCTGCGCGAGCCAAGCCGATCGATCGAGATCGTCCCCTGCCCCCATGCGCTGGACTGCCTGAGGGCGGTCGCCCTCGGCGCCGCCGATGCTGTCATCGACACCTTGGCGGTCGCTCATCACCTGATCGTTCAGTCCGGGCTGCCCAACCTTGCCATCACCGGCGAGTTCACGTCTGCCGATCCACCGGCGCTGCACCTTGCCACCCGCAAAGGCGAGACCATCCTTCGGGACATTCTCGCCAAGGCGATGGCGGCGGTCACGCCGGGCGAGCGCGCAGCCTTGCAGCG
>JANQGB010000787.1 GCA_028277545.1 Phycisphaerae bacterium
CCCTTCATTGGCAGCGCGCAAGCCGCTTGCACTGACCGAGTAAGCTCTTTGCACGGTCCCGACAAAATGCTTGCGCGCGTCGAGTAAGCCACTTGCGCGCCGCGCGCAGGTCTTTTGTCGGCGGCGCGAAAGTGGCTTACTCGACGCGCGCAAGCATTTTGTCGGGACCGTGCAAAGAGCTTACTCGGTCAGTGCAAGCGGCTTGCGCGCTGCCAATGAAGGGCTTGTCGGCGACCGGCAATCGATCCGCCCCCCCCACCGCACCCCATGCGGCGTCGGTAACCGACGCCGTGATGTCTTGCGCGGGCGCAGCCCGCGCAAGAATGCCCAGTACCCAGTGCCTAGTGGCTATTCAAACAGCTCTCTCAAATGGAGGTAAGAAGGAATGACCAAGCACGAAACACATGTACGACGCGAGCGGAAGAAGAGCGTCGGGAGTTCGTTCCCAAGACCCTTGGAGGTAAGTGTCATGAGAAGTGTCGTTTGTACGATTTGTGTCTTGTCGGCCTGTGCGTGGGGTGTCTCGCCAGCCGAGGCGGACCCGGTAATGCCGGGGATCTACTGGACAGACACCGGTACGGACAGGATCCAGCGGGCCAACCTGGACGGTAGCGGCGCCACTGACCTCGTGACCGGTCTGCCCATGCCATATGGGATCGCCCTGGACCCAGTCGGCGGCAAGATGTACTGGACGGATATCATCACAGACAAGATCCAACGGGCGAATCTGGATGGCTCAGGAGTTGAGGATCTCATCAGCGGCTCGCCGAGCCCCAGGGGTATCGCTCTGGACCTAGCCGGCAGCAAGATGTACTGGGCCGATGCCGACACAGACAGCATCCAGCGGGCGAATCTCGATGGCTCCGGGATGGAGGAACTCGTGGTGGGAGTGCCGTTTCCTTCCCACATCTCCCTGGACATGGCCGCCGGGAAGATGTACTGGACAGATCGATCTTTGAACGACGGCAAAATTCAGCGGGCCAATCTTGATGGGTCAGGGATTGAGGACCTGGTCGTAGGGCTACGGGAGCCAGTCGGACTTGACCTTGACCTGGGCGCGGGCAAGTTCTATTGGACGGACAACCAGGGCGATAACATTCTGCGGGCCAACCTGGATGGCTCGGGCGTGGAGGAGATCTACGTCGGCGCATGGCCGGACGGTCCTGCGGGCATCGCTCTGGATCCAGCCGCCGGCAAGATGTATTGGAGTCAGGACTTTCCGGGCAGCATGTACGTCGGCAACCTGGATGGTTCAGGTGCTGAACTACTCATACCTGGCTCTGGACAGTTCTCATCAGCCGGCATCGCGCTCATTCCAATTCCTGAGCCCGGGACGCTGGCACTGCTGGCATTCGGAGCGGTGGCAACGCTTCGCCGAAGGCGAAGCTCAGTTGCGAGTTCAGAGTAGCGAGTAGCGAATGTGCCGGAGCTGACGGCCGGGAGCTGAGAGCTGGTTGGAGGATTGAGTACACGTGGCGCGTACTTCCTGTTTTCTTTTTCCCTGACGGAGGGGCGCGGACACGTTGCCAGGAGGCGTCGGGAAACCGTTCCCGAGAGCATTTGGAGGTAAGCGTGATGAGAAGCGTCGTTTGTACGATCGGTGTCTTGGCGGCCTGTGTGTGGGACGTCGCGCCAGCCGAGGCGGATCCGGTAGTGCCAGGTATCTACTGGGGGGATCTCGGTCTAGGCAATATCCAGCGCGCCAACGTGAACGGCTCGGGGATTGAGGAACTCGTCACCGGATTGCCCGAGCCCGCCGGGCTTGCCCTGGACCCTGCTGGCGGCAAGATGTACTGGGCCGGCGGGTTTGGGGGCCACAATATAGGGCGCGCAAACCTGGATGGTTCGGGAGTCGAGGATCTGATCACCGGCTTGCCGAACCCATTTGGGATTGCCCTGGACGTGTTCGGCGGCAAGATGTACTGGACCGATCCTAGTGCTGACGGTATCCGGCGGGCCAATCTGGATGGAACAGGCGTGGAAGACTTAGTCACTGGGTTGAACTACCCGAGTGGCGTGGCATTGGATGTGGTTGCGGGCAAGATGTACTGGGCCGATGACTATGCCGGAAAGATCCAACGGGCCAACCTCGATGGCTCAGAGATTGAGAACCTGATCTCAGGAGCTGGACTCACTCCGGTGGGACTTGACCTTGACCTGACCACGGGCAAGCTTTACTGGACGGACAGAGAGGGTGACCGCATTATGCGCGCCAACCTGGATGGCTCTGGGATGGAGGAGCTATACAGCACGGCGGCGCCTGACGGCCCTTCCGGCATCGCTTTGGACCCAGTCGCGGGCAAGATGTACTGGGCTCAGGACTATCCGGCCAACATCTACATCGGCAATCTGGATGGGTCGGAAGCTGAGCTGCTTCTCCCTTCCCCAGTTTATACAGCCTTAGGCATTGCCGTCATTCCGGTTCCGGAGCCCGGGACACTGGTGATGTTGGCATTCGGAGCGGTCGTCGTCACGGCCAGGCGACGCCGGGCCTGATTAGGACACTTCTGGATCACGGATTCGACAAGTAGACGCAGCCAGCCGATGGCGGGCTTGCTTCAAGCGAACCGGAACGGCGAGTCTGAAATCCATCCTACTGTTCGTTCCTGGGGCCTGCCTGATGCCTAGTCGAAGAGCCCTACAGGATCTGCTGGTCTCGTACTGCAAAAACGAAGTGGTTCATGCCAGGAGGAGAAGTATCGATGTCTCGCAAAGCAGCTACCAACTCCGGGTCGCGACTTCGACCCACCGCGGCCTTTCGGATGATTGCGTTGGCGGCACTACTGGCGTGGTCGATGCCTGCCGGCGCCGGCCCGCCAGGCACGGAAGGTGACCTCTACCTGAGCGCCGACACCAGCGCTCGACAGTACGACGGCGAAACGGGGGCCTTCGCAGGGGCCTTCGCCGGGGGTCTGGCCGGGGGCGAGGGTCTGGCCTTCGGCCCGAACGGCAACCTCTTCGTCGCCAACCGCACTGCCGCCGAGGTGATCGAGTACGACGGGTGCACGGGGGCTTTCGTCCGGGCCCTTGGCGGCGGCAGCCTTGAGCAGCCGTGGGATCTGGCTTTTGGGCCGACTGGTAATCTGCTCGTGGCCAGCTTCGGGGGCAGCGAGGTCATCGAGTACGACAGCGCCACGGGCGATTTCGTCCGGGCGCTCAGCGGCGGAGGGCTGAGCCTGCCGACCGGCTTGACGTTCGGGCCCAATGGCAACCTCTTTGTCAGCAGCTCCGATACTGACAGCGTGATCGAGTTCGACGCCGCGACGGGTGCCCCGGTCGGCGAGTTTGCCGGCGGGGGCTCGCTTGACGATCCTCGTGGTCTGGTGTTCGGTCCCAACGGCAACCTCTTCGTGGCCAGCTTCGGGACGAACGAGGTGCTCGAGTTTGACGGAACGACGGGTGCGTCGGTCGGCACGTTCGTGTCCGCCGGCAGCGGAGGGCTGGAGGGCCCCGAGGGTTTGGTCTTCGGTCCGGATCCGGGTCAGAACCTCTTCGTGGTCAGCTCGGACGGCTCCAACAGCGTGATTGAGTACGACGGCGGCACCGGAGCCGTGGTCGGCCCGTTTGTCGGCTATGTGACCGGGCGGCAGTATCTGGTGTTCAAACAGCTACCCGACTTCGCGCTGCAGATCACGGACTTTGTGCCGAGCCAGGCAGAAAACTGCGGTCTGCTGAGCGGCGCAGGCGTCATTGGAACCGGCTTGGCGGCCGGGTGTGGTCTGGATGGACCGAACGAGGCCAAGCTGACGCGGCCAGGATCACCGGACATCGTAGGTGCGATCACGCAGGTTTCGCCCTTCGCGATCACCGTGGACTTCGACCTGACCGGCGTGGCCCTCGGGTTTAGGGACCTGGTGCTGACCTATCCCGATGAGCAAAGCTACGCGCTGGTCGATGCCATTGAGATCACGCAGTGTCCGCCGCCGGCGGTGACGGCAATGGCGCCGACGGAGGCGGACAACTGTCAACCGCTGGCCGGGGCGACGATCACTGGTATCGAATTCGTCGCAGGCGCTACCGTGAAGCTCACCCGCACCGGCCAGAACGACATCGTGGGCACCAACGTCGATGTCCAATCGCCGACCGCAATCGTCGGCGACTTCGACTTTACCGGCGCGGCAGCCGGTT
>JANQGB010000833.1 GCA_028277545.1 Phycisphaerae bacterium
AGACCCCAAGGACGCCGACGGCGACTCCACAGCCAGCTTCACAGACTTCGAACAGAACGGGGTGAAAGTACACGTCGTCCAGGCCACCGGTGAGTACGCCCCGGATTCCATGGGCGGGCCGGGAGGCCCCAAGGCACCGCAAGCGGGAACCTCGCTCTACGGACTGATCGTCGAGAACGGGCCGCAAGGCAACGTCTTCATCAAGATCACCGGACCCGAGCCGACCATCAAGAGCCAGATGGCTGCGCTGGAGGCCTTCGCCCGCAGCGCTCGGCTGGCGGAGTAAAGCACCCGGGGAAACGCTGAAACGTCGAAACGCCGAAATTTCAAAAACCAAAACGTCAAAAAGTCAAAAAGTCAAAACTCAAAACGGCAGAACGGCAGAACGGCAAAACGGCGAAGCGGCAAAACAGCAATACGGCAGAGCGGCGGGACGGCGAGACGGCAAAACGGCAAAAAGGCAAGAAGTCGCAAAGTCAAAACTCAAAACGGCACAACAGCAGCACGGCGGGGTGGGGGTGCGATTGGAGGTTTCAATACTCTAACGGCGTGTCGTTGATGGACTGGTGGTTGGCGGCTCGGGCTTTTGGACGCTTGCCGGTCAACACTCAATCAACTTCTTAATAAATCTGCGCTAATCTGCGCAATCTGCGGACACTACGCCTTTGTCGCTGGTCCATTCCGTTTAATCGCCCGCCGTATGCTACTCTGGGTATGGGGCGGACCGCTCTTGGCGACGTAGCGCCAGACAGCCGGCGGTCAGGATGCTGGCCAGCAGCAGAGCTGCGCCCCACGGCGAAGCTGCCGGTACGGCTGGCATTTCGCATTCGTCGGGCACTCCGTTGTTGTTCTCGTCCAGGCTGACGCCGTCGGCAATGGCGCACACGTCGCCCATGCCGTCGTTGTCGCAGTCGGCCTGCTGCGGGTTGTAGTGTTCGGGGCAGTTGTCGCAGGCGTCCACCAGCAGATCCTGATCCTCGTCCACCCCGGCGAAGTCGAACAAATAGGCCTGGCCGGCATCGTCCGGCAGGCCGGCATCGCCGTACCTGGCTCCGATCGCCACGCGCTCATCGCTCACGCCGACGCTGCAGCCGAACTCGTCGTCGTCGCCCGCATCCAGCGCCGTGAGCTTGGCCAGCTCTACCCAGGCAGCACCGATCCGCCGAAACACGTAGGCCGCCCCTGGTGCCGGTGCCGGACCGCCCCCGGCCCAGGGCGCCCCGATCACCGCCAGGTCGCCGTCCAGCGACACCTCCAGCCCGAAGCTGGCGTAGGCCTGGCCGTCGGAGGCCGTCAACTTGGCAGTCTCGGTCATGTCCACCCAGCCGCCGGGCGGCTTCTCGAAGACATAGACCGCACCGGAACTCGAGCCGTGATCGTCGTCTCCAGTACAACCTACCAGGAGCAGATCGCCGCGGAGGCAAACCGAGGTGCCGAAGCGGTCCTGCGAAGCCGGCTGCGAGGCCGTCAGCTTCGCCCGCTGCGTCCACCAAATGCCATTGTGCTCGAAGATGTAGACCGCCCCGGAGTTGGTCCCTACGTCGTCCGTGCCAGAGGCGCCGACTACGACAGTGCCGTTATCGGTCGCTACGGCGCTGCCGAACTGCTGCTCGGCCGCGGCGCCCAGGGGCACGAGCTTGACGTACGGCATCCAGTCGCCGTCAACGATACGGAACGTGTATGCCGCCCCGCTGGCATAGCCGCCCTGGCTATCGCCAGGTGCCCCAATTACCCCCAAGCCGTC
>JANQGB010000840.1 GCA_028277545.1 Phycisphaerae bacterium
ACGTTCGACCGACAGACCCGCCTCCGCCAGCACCTGCTGCTCGATCCTGCCGGGCTCATGTTCCGGCTCGGTCATTCTCCGGCCGTAAAGCGGGCCGCTGGCGGATATTTCGAAGGCCTCGCAGCGGGCCTGCTCGACCTGGGCATCTGTCACCCGAAAGACCGCACCACCGCCGTGCTTGTAGGCCAGGTCGCCCGGAAGAAGGCGGTCGATGGTGTCCAACCGGCGGGCCACGACCCGATTGAACAGTTCGCTCTGCATCGCGGAGAGGTACAGCCGGCGGGTGCGCCAGTTCAGCGAACGCCAGGCCTTCTTGGCGGACCCTCCGAAACGTGACATTGCCTGGCATGCCTGGCGCTGTTCCTTGAACGCCCAAGGCCAGGATTTGGAGGCGGAGCGATAATCGCCGTCGTCGAATTGCCGGCGGGCCTTCAGCACACCGCCCTGGTCCGACTCGTCGGGCCGGCCCAGCATCAGGGCCATGGCCTCGCCGTAGTGGCCGCGCACAATCTCCAGCCCGATGCGGTCGTTGTCTCCGCGCAATCCGAAGCGCTGGGGGCCGAAGAAGTTGGGCAGGCCACGTTGGCACAACACCTCAAGCACGCCGGTAATCCGTTCCTGGGCGCCCTCATTTGCGTCCCGCACCTTGATCGTAAAATGGTTTCCTGCCAGATGGCCCAGCTTGAGCTTGTTGGTGTGCCTGGCTACCGAGAGAATCCGGACCCTGGGAACGTTCAGTTGCTCTATGACCCCGGGATCGACGTGCTCTACGCTGAGCGTTTGCCGGGTGACGGCGTGGGCGTCCTTGAGGCCGGCATAACCGAGATCGCGACGCTTGACGCCCAGCGCCGCCGCGATCTCGTCGATGGCCCGGTCAGTGGTCAGGCCGGTCTTCTCGATAACGAAGTAGACGTGTGTACCCGCGCCGGAGGGCTCGTACAGCGGAAGCTCCTCCACTGCAAAGTCCTCCGGGTGGCGCTTCAGGACGCCGCCGATTCCAGGCAGATCAGCCGTCAGAAAGGGTAGCTTCGTCATGGGCGGGCATCATAGCAGCCGTTGTACACAGAACAAGGCAACCAGGCCTTCTCTGGCACGCTCAAGCCGCGGCGTGTATAATGCACGGTTCGGCAAAGTTTCGGAGAAGGCTATGAATGCACAGCATCCGCCGGCCAGAGCCCGGTGGTTTGAGAAAGACGACGCACGGGCGGTAGCGATCAGGGATTTCCTCAGCACCTACGCGGACAGCGATGATTACGACCTGTTGGGCGAGATGATGATCACGCTCTGCCGGCTGGTGCGCGACGGGTGCGGGCGCGGCGAGCTCAAGCTCCTCAACACCGCCCTCAAAGAGCTGCGCTACGGATTCAAGATGTTCGCCCCCTACGGCGACGTGCCCAAGGTGAGTATGTTCGGGTCGGCCCGGACGCCGGAGGATCACCCGCAGTACCTGCAGGCAGTCAAGTTCGCCGAGTTGATGGAGCAGGTGGGCTGGATGATCATCACCGGCGCGGGCGACGGCATCATGCGGGCCGGTCACCACGGTGCGACCCGCGAGGCCAGCTTTGGCGTCGCCATCCGCCTGCCGTTCGAGCAGTCCACCAACACCGTCATCGCCGACGACGAGAAGCTCGCCAACTTCAAGTACTTCTTCACTCGCAAGCTGATGTTCGTCAAGGAGGCCGGGGCCATCGCCCTGTTTCCCGGCGGGTTCGGCACGCAGGACGAAGGGTTCGAAGCCCTGACGCTGATACAGACCGGCAAGGCCACGCCCATGCCCATCGTGCTGGTGGACGAGCCGGGCGGGACGTATTGGCAGCACTGGCGAACGTACGTGCAATCCGAGCTGCTGCGCACCAACATGATCAGCGACGAGGATATGCACCTGTTCTATCTCACCGACGTGGCCGAGAACGCGGTTCGGGAGATCACGCACTTCTACAGCCGGTATCACTCCTCGCGGCACGTCAAGGGCGAGTTCGTCATTCGGATGAAATCGGGGCTGAGTGAGCCGGCCGTGGCGACCTTGAACGATGAGTTCGCCGATCTCCTGACCGGCGGAACCATCCGCCAGGTGGACGGCGCTCTTCCCCTGGAGAATGGTGAAGCCGCCGACCTGCCCCGGCTGGTGTTCAAGTATAACAACCGCAGCGCCGGGCGATTGCGGCTGCTGATTAACAGCGTCAACGACGCAGAATCGCAGGACGGCTGAGCGAGCACGACAGCGAAGCGAGCGGCGACGGCCACCGGGTGGGCGGTTGACCTGCCGGTGCCGGCAGGTTGTCCGGTCTTCTGCGCCGGCCGGCTTGCAGCGATCCACCCCTCATCCTGAGCGGTGCCACGAACATGGCGCATACCGGGCAGAGCGAGGCATTCCTGGCACTGGGCTCCAACCTCGGTGATCGTCGGGCAAACCTGGTCAGGGCGGTCAAGTGTCTTCGTTCGTCTCAGGCGATCGATCTGCTGCGGCAATCGTCGCTGTATGAGACCGAACCGGTGGGCGGGCCACCCGGACAGGGGTGCTATCTGAACGCCGTGCTGGCGGTAGTTACTGCCTTGGAACCGGAGGAGCTGCTGGTCACCTGCCAGGCCATCGAAGGCCAGCTTGGCCGGCTGCGCAGCGTTCCCGACGGACCGCGCACCATCGACATTGACCTGCTGCTATGCGGCGAGCAAACCTGCCAGACGGGTTCATTGACCTTACCCCACCCACGTCTGCACCTGCGGCGCTTCGTGCTGGAACCCCTGACCGAAATCGCCCCCGGCGTGGTGCATCCTGTGCTGGGGCGTACTGCCAGCGCGTTGCTAGCCGCCCTTGCTGAGAGCCGGACGAACTCCGAGAAATGCGTTCGGATCAGTAACGGCACCTGGGTGTAAGGCGTGCGGGCGGTCAGGTTGGTTGTCCGGCTGCCGGGCGACCGTTACAATCGAAGACGGAGTGCATAGCCGTGGATGAATCGAGCGCGCCGGCCTCTTCGAATCAAACCCAGGACGCGCACGAGGACCAGCCGGAACACCTGCGGCCAACCGGTCTGAGCGCGCTCGAGCTCGGCGCCCGGCGGGGCATCGGGCCGCTGAGCCCGGCAGCCGCAGAGAACTGGCACGGCGACGCCACGCCGTGTGTCTCCTGCGGGCAGCTCGTGCGACGAGCCGAGGAAACGTGCGCGTCGTGCGGTCAGGATCTTTCGCCCAAAATGCTGGCCCGTATGCGGCTACACGCTGGTCCGTGGTATGTACTGGAACACGTCCGCCCCTTTCCGGGCGTGGCACTTGATCGCCTGTTGCTGCAGATCAAGCGGGGCGTGCTGACGCGCACGACGATTGTACGCGGGCCGTCCACGGGGCACCAATGGAAGTTCGCCGCCGAGACGCCCGGGCTCAGCAAACACCTCGGCTGCTGCTGGTCGTGCCACCGGGACGTCCAGGCGACCGATACGCACTGCCCGGCGTGCCAGGCCTACCTGGATGCCGGTGTGGAATCCGGAGCCAAGCCACCCGCGCCGCCGGCCAGTGACGAGTCCGCCGAACTCGTACAACTGACCGCCGCCTTGCGGGTTGCCCCGGCGCCGGCGGCCGCCGACAGCGACGGCGCCCGGCGTCCGGGCAGGAGGGCGCCGGTGCCGTGGATAGTGGGCGTGTTCCTGGTTGTCACGCTGGTGGCGGTCTTTGCCCTGGTGAAGATCAGGTCCCCGGCCGCGGCAGGCGAGAAGGCGCGGGCAGAGCCCGCCAAGACTGCCAGTCCGGTGCCACTACCTGTCCCGGAACCGGCGCCGATTGACGAAACAGACTCCGGCGAGCCGTCCGAGCCGGCATCCTGACCCCTCAACGATCCGGAGGGCCTCGTGTTTCACCGACCCGCCACCCTCGACGATGCTCTGGGCATCAAAGCCCGCCTGGGCGCCGAGGTCACGCCGCTGGCCGGTGGCACCGACCTGATCGTGGGCCTCAACCGCGGTCAGGCCTGTCCTGAAGAGGTACTGGACCTGTCCGGCGTGGCTGACTACGACCGGATAGACGAAGACAACGGCTACCTGCTCCTGTCGGCCGGCACCACGTTCGCCCGGCTGGCCAGGTGCGACATTGCCTGCCTGGCCCAAGCGGCGCTCTCGGTGGGCGGTCCCCAGATTCGCAATCGTGGCACCATTGCCGGGAACCTGGTGACGGCTTCGCCGGCCGGTGACGGTAGTGTGGCCCTGTTGGCGCTGGACGCTGACGTCGAGCTGGCCCACGCCGTACGCGGCAGGCGGTGGATCAAACTGACCGATTTCTTCTTGAGCTACCGGCAAACCGCCCTGGCCGGCGACGAGTTGATTTCTCGGGTGCGGATTCCTGCGCCCGGGTCGTTGGCGGCCACCGCGTGGTACAAGATCGGCAAACGCGGGGCCGTCAACATCAGCCTGGTCTGTTGCGCGGTGGCCCGCTTTGCCGACGGACGTGTTACCGTCGCCTTCGGCAGCGTGGCCCCCGTGCCCATGAGGGCGCCGCGAACCGAACTGCTGATCAAGGATCAGGAGCTGGCCGATGAGATCATCGAACGGGCCGCGGTTCAGGCCATGGACGAGGTCCAGCCCATCGACGACTGGCGGTCATCGGCGAGTTACCGGCGGGCGATGTGCGGGGTGCTGACCCGTCGGCTGCTCAGGCAGGTCCGGCACCGAGACGGACGGGATTCATGACATGAACTGGCACTTGGAATGCACGGTCAACGGCGAGCCGGTCAGGCGCGAGGTCCCTGCGGCTTGCACGCTGTTGGACTTCCTGCGCGACCACCTGGGCCTGACCGGAACCAAGGGCGCCTGCCTGGAGGGCGAGTGCGGCAGTTGCACCGTCCTGCTGGATGGCCAGCCGGTGTGCAGTTGCCTGGTCCTGGCTGCGCAGGTTCAGGGCCGTGAAGTCCGCACGGTGGAGGGGCTGGCGCGGGAGGCGGGCCTGTCCGTTTTACAGGAGAAGTTCATCGAGACCGGGGCGGCCCAGTGCGGTTACTGCACGCCGGGACTGCTGGTAGCGGGCCAGGCCCTGCTGGACGAGGACCCCCGGCCCGACAGCCGGGAACTTCGAACGGGGCTGGAGGGCAACCTCTGCCGTTGCACGGGGTACACGTCCGTGGTTGAGGCGGTACGACTGGCTTCCGGGAAGAAGGAGCTGGAGTAGTGGCAGATCACTCCTCCATCCCGGTTCCGCCCAGTGAGACACCTTTCGCCAGTGGCGCTCGTGCCGTGGTAGGGCACTCCTGCCATCGGCTGGACGGTGCCGACAAGACCACCGGCCAGATCCGCTACGGGGCCGACCTCTTTCCCGGGCAGGCCGATCTCTTTGCCGGCGTGGTACGCAGCGAGCACGCCCACGCCAGGCTGCTTTCCGTCGATCCTGCCTCCGCCCTGGCCCTCGACGGCGTGTTGGCGGTCTACACCCACGAGGATGTCGGCGGGACAAACCGGCAAGGCCTGATTCTCCGCGATCACCCGGCGCTGGCGGAAGACCTGGTGCGCTACGCTGGCGACGCCGTGGCCGTGGTGGTGGCGGAGTCCGAGCCCGTCCTGGCCGACGCCGTTCGAGCCGTGCGGGTCGAATACGATCCGCTGCCCGTCATCAGCGACATCGACGAGGCACTTGCCGATGGTGCCTACAGCCTGCACTCCCAGGGCAACGTGATGGGCGGCAAGCGCATCCGCAAAGGTGACGCCGATGCCGCCCTGGCCGGTTCCGACGTGGTGATCACCGAGACCTTCCAGACCCAGACCGTGGACCACGCCTTCCTGGACCTCGAGGCCGGCATCGCCCGGTTCGACGAGGTCAGCCAGCCCGGCAAGCCCGAGTTGACCATCCAGGTTTCCGGTCAGTGGGTCCACGAAGAGCGGCGGCTCATCGCCCTGGCCTTGGGCCTGGAACCGGAGCACATTCGCATCATCCAGCCGGCCACCGGCGGGGCCTCCGGCGGGCGCGAGGACATCAGCATTCAGATCTATCTCGGGCCCGCCGCCCTGAAGAACCCCGGCAAGACCGTCGCCCTGCGATATGGCCGTAGCGAGTCGATGCGGGCCAGACACAAGCGGCACGCCATACGCATCGAGTACACGCTGGGTGCCCGCCGCGACGGTACCTTGACGGCCGCGAAGATAACCGTCTGGTCCGACGAGGGCGCGTATGCCTCGACCGGCCCCGCCGTCATGCGTAAGGCCTCTTCACATGCCACCGGCCCGTACCGGGTGCCACACGTCAGCGTCGATGTCTACGGGGTATACACGAACAACAACCCCACCGGAGCCATGCGCGGCTTCGGCGCCTGCCAGATGGCCATCGCCTACGAGGGCATGCTCGATCGACTGGCCAAGAAGCTCGACTGCGATCGATTCGAGTTGCGTCGCAAGAACCTCATCCAGGCCGGCGATGACGTGGCCACGGGTCAGCGTATTCCGGTGGCCACGGTGGTCGAGTGCCTGGAAGCGGCCATGACCAGGTTCCGGGAGCGCGGGGCGATCTCCCAGCCGGAGGAGCCGCACCTGCGCCGCGGGTACGGCATGAGCGCCATCTGTTTCGGCCTGGGCTACGGAGACGGCTTCCCGGACTGCGCCCGGGCCCGCGTGGCGCTGGATGATGATGGCCAGGCAGTGGTCTACACCGGCGGTGTGGACGTGGGGCAGGGGCTGCTCAATGTTGTCGCCCAGATAACGGCTGACGAACTGGGTCTGGATATGGAGCAGGTTCGCGTCGTTGCCGCTGACACCTCGCTGACCGACGAAGCCGGTTCGTCCTCTGCCACGCGGCAGACCTACT
>JANQGB010000841.1 GCA_028277545.1 Phycisphaerae bacterium
CGGTGCTGCTGGACCTGTACCGGTGGGCGCGTTCGGGCATCCTGGCCGCTGCCCCTCGGCGGCGGGAGCTGGACCCCACAATGCCGCCCGTGCAAGCGCCCGGCCGGGCGCCGTACCGCTTCTCGCTGCACACCAAGATCGTGCTGAGTTCCTCCGTGGTGCTGATCGTACTGCCGGCGATGCTGTTACTGCTCTTCGAGTCCGCCCCGGAGTGGCGATCCAGGGACCAGCTTGAAGCCAGCCGCGTACGGGCCGAGGCCGAGGGCCGCCCCTCCTCCATGGCAGACCTGCCACCTCTGGAACGGGCCGGGGCTGCGCTGTTCCAGGCGGTCACCACCCGCACCGCCGGCTTCAACACGGTGAACATGGACGTCGATTCGATCTCGCCCGCCAGCCGGTTTCTGCTGTGCCTGCTGATGTTCATCGGCGGATCGCCGGCCTCGACCGCTGGCGGCGTTAAGACCGCCGCCCTTGCCATTCTCATCCTCGGCGTCGTCAGCACACTGCGCGGACGAGACAGCGTCGAAGCCTTCAAACGCACTATCCCACTTATCGTGATCCGCCGGGCGGCGGCGGTCGTGGTGGTGATGCTCGCGGTGGTCGGCGCCTGCACGCTGGCACTGTGTTACACCGAAGCGGTGCCCCTGCCCCGCGTTTTGTTCGAGGCAGTGTCCGCGTGCGGAACGGTGGGGCTCTCGACCGGGTTGACCGACGAGTTGAGCATCGCCGGGCGAATAGTGGTCATTCTGGCCATGTTCGTGGGGAGGATCGGGCCGCTGACCGTGTTGATCGCCCTGGCCGGCGGCAAGACCTCTGCCCGCTACGACTACCCTGAGGAACAGCCGATCATTGGGTAGCAGACTAGAGGTGCGTCCGGGACGCACCCTACCAACTTGAGTCCGGCCGCGCCTGTCCCGCCGGTCAGCGCTGCCCGGCTTCCTGGCTGCGTACCGGCGGCCCCAAAACGTCAGCGGGCATCAACTCCTTGCGCGCGTCCAAAGGCAGGAGATGCTTGAGCAGCGGACGACTGAACTCGTATCTGATCACCTTCTCAGGGACGTCTACAACCAACGAGCACGCTCCATCCTGGTCCACCGAGACCAGCACTGGCGCATACGCAGCCGGCCTTACGCTCGCACTGTCGACCAGAACAACCGGGCTGCCGGAGAACTGGTAATCGCCAGGTAGGAGGCGCACGAGCCACGTCCCGTCGCCCTGCGCATCCACTTCGTGGCGCACGGGCGTCGGGATGAGTCCGAGTCTGGTGGCACACGATCGAGCCACGTCGATCGCTGCCGTCCTGTCCAGCGACGCCAGGGTCTGGTCTGCTGGACATGCACTCGAGCCATACGGCCAGTGGATGTCAGTATCAAAACAGCGACTGCCGTCCGCATGGACCTGGCCACGTAGCCGCCACGGATACGAAAGCTCACGCGTATCGGAGATATAGTAGGGAGCGAATCTGAAATAGACTGACCATTCTCCCCGATCCCTGTCCAGCCGCGCACTGCTCTCAAGTCGAGGAGGCAACATGCCCCGCTGGCGCGCAAAGGCCTCGGCAATTGCCGCCACTCCCGAAGGCTCCACGCGAAACTCGGAGTCGGTCGGCGCAGCTCTCTGAGCCTCCACGGTCAGAACGGCACCCTGCGGCTCTGCCGAGCCCGCCACGGCAGTGGCACCGACGGCCATGCCGCTCAGCAAACAGAGGATCGACATTGTCTAACCCTTTCCGGTCGGCCAATACTCGCACCGGACAGCCGTGACAGGTTCCGCCGTATCGTACGACTGGAGGCCGCACAACCGGCCCGTCTTACGTATACCTACGGCACGTTCCAGCGGACGCAGCTCGCCGTAACCTGCAGCGCCAAGTGCAGACGCAGCAGGCGACCACCAAGACGCAGGCGAGCGGCCCGATCAGCCCGGCCCCACAAAGCGCGGAGCTGCGCCCCCGTGCTGCGTTGTTTCGAGTCTGCCCATCCTCGCCCACGTCTGTCTGATCGTTACTGGCGGGAGAACCCGACTCGGCACGGGAACCTGGGTCGTCGGAGGCTGCCGCACTGTCGTCGGGCGAGGCTGGATCAAAGTCGTCGGGTGTCACGTCATCGTCGGCACACGGGGCATCGCCGAACTCGCTCCCTATCGGCTCTACCTCCCAGGCACCCTCGACAGGCGTTAGCAGGAAGTACCGCGAACGGTAATCGCACGCTTGTGTGGCTGTCGCTGTAACCTGATGCCCCATGACCAGGATCTGCCCTGCGTTGTTAACCTGTATGTCCTCCCCGCTCAGTCGCCAGTTGAAGTCGGCGGGAACAAGCGTGTTCAGGTCGACCATCTCGCCGTCTTCCCACACAAAAGCCCGCATTTCAGCGTCATGCTCGTTGTACGAGGAACCGACGACCTGCCCGGCATTGTTGATGGCGCGTGCGTGACTCACACCACCGCCGAGCGTGCCCAGATCCTGAGCGCTGCCGTCCTGCCAGACGAAGGCGTGCTCATCCCCGCCCGCCACCTGCACCCAGCCGACCACCATCCCCAAGTCATTGATCGCGACGATCCTGATGCCTTGTTCGCCGAGGTCCCCCAAGGCAATGGCCTTCTGATCGCCGCTGCAGACGTCCCAGAGCAGGGCGCGGGAACCGCCAGGCGACGTGCCCGAATGGCCGATGACTTGCCCGCGGTTGTTGATGTCCTCAGCAGAACAGTAGCTGTCGCCAGCCAAACATGGCAACTCGGTGACCGCGTCGTCTTCCCAGATTGTCGCCTGCCACGCAGTCCACTCGCCGTACCGACCGGCGCGGCACACACCCACTATCTGCCCCAGGTCGTTGATTGCGACTGCTGAACAATCACGCATCCCCGCCAGTTTGCCTAACTCGACTGTGTCGCCATCATTCCAGAGGTACGGCGTGCGGTACGTGCCAGCGTCCCGCTGGAACATGTCGCCAACCACGGCCGGAGCATTATTCAGATCATGGACGGGGCTAAAGTTGCGGCCGCTCTCTTCCAGTGCAATGAACTGGCCGGCCTGCAGTAGGAATGTGCCTGACACGCCAGGAGAAGACTCTCCGTCTCCCAGTATTACGCCCTGGTCGTTTAGCTTGTACAGACGGGTACTGCCGCTGCTGTAAAGAGAGTCGCTGCTAGCGGCCTCAATGTCCAGGTCGGTGACGGCGTAGATCGGGTCAAGAGTGGAGCCCGCAGCCCCATCGTGGCCAGCGCTGTCCACTGGCTGGGATGGGTAGAGTGGATCCGGTCCCGGCGTCAGTTCGAGCTCCACGATGCCAGCCTGGGCGAACTCCTCCAGGTGACGCTCAGCTATTGTGCGGTCATATTCGTAGTCGAAGCTGAACACCAGGCACGTGTCAGTCTTTAGCTGACCTGTCTCAGCGTCGATACTGGCATACACCAGTAGCTCCGTACCGACCGGGTCCATCAGGCCGCACGTGGCGGCGGAGCCGCCAAACTCCGTGACTACTCCTACCTCACTCCTGCTCACCGTCTTCCAGCTACGAGTGACCTCGAAGTTGACCTGACGATACTCCGGCGGCCGTGGAATCGGCTCACAGAGCACGTCTGGAGTTTGCTCAACAATGCGCCCGACGAAGACAGCGTCAGCCTCGTCATAGAACTCCTGCGCGGGAGTCTCGCTGACGTACGGACAACTGCAGGCATACAAAGCCTCACCACCAACACCGGCACCGCACGCCAGCGAGAGTAGAGTGATCCAATATGAAGGCCGATTCATCGTCGAATGCCCCCCGTTGCCGACCATTCCACCCACCGAACAGGACGGTTCTGCATACAAAATAACGTTTCATGAAGTATAACGTGCCGCAATCTGTCCGACAACCTGCCGCCGCCCAGGTCCGTTCAGCCACCTCGACGAGGGTATGTCGCCAGGGAGGCCCGAAACTGAGACGGAATCAGCCCGTACCATCCGGGCGCGAAGTGCCCTGCGATAGGTGACTGGACGTCGCAATCATCGGCCACACCTCGGCAACCAAGAAATCAGAAAGTACCGTCGTACACGCCGGCAAGTGTCGTTTGTTTATCCGGACACATGCGGCTCTCTGGCAGTCCGAGAGAGCCGGAGCCCGTCACCAGCATTCCGGTTGGCGCGGTGCTGCCTCTCCATGTCAGTCCGCCATCGCGGGAGGCTGAGCCTGGTTGCCAGGCGGAGGACCGACCCGGGTGTGCAACAACTCCAAGCTGGCGCTCCCGGCGCCCGCGGGCCTGAGTGGCGGCCACCAGGCGGCCGGGGGGCGACGACTCGCTGCCCTGGCTGGCGAATGAAGTGACTGTACCAATTCGATCCGACCGGGCGCTGGCCGCATTTGCGCCTGGAGATGAACGCTGAATTGCCAGGCAGCGCTGTGCTGAGGCGCGCCCGTGGCCGCGCGCGAGCTGCGCGCGTCGAAATGCCGAACAGTCAACACAGGCCAGGCACTGGCCAGGCCTCAACGCTGACCCGGTGCGAACCAGGAGATCTTTATGCTTTTGTAGCGTTTTGACCGGAGAGTGTAGCACGCCAGGAGTCCCGAGTACTTGTCAGTGGGATGATACGAAGATGAAAATGATTAAGAAGAAACTGAGATCTGAGGCTTTCACGCTGATAGAACTACTGGTGGTGGTGTCGATCATCGCCCTGCTGATCTCCATCCTGTTGCCGTCGTTGCGGCAGGCGCGAAGCCAAGCCAAGTCCGCAGTGTGCATCGCCAACCTGAAGGGTCTGGGTACGGCCAGCGTCGTCTATGCCTCTGACGACGAGACCGAAGCGGCCATTCCGGTGCCACAGACCATTAACGACACCGGCCTCACTCCGTATTCGCGGCGGGTGACGGCATACTACGGTTTCGGCGGCAAGGCGGGACGCGGCAGGACTTCCGGGTCGACCGATTTCTGGACTGCTCTTTCGAAGAGAGGTCCGGCCCACAGGCCGCTGAACGACGTCATCTATAAGAACGGTTTTGCCAATTACGAGAATAACCCTGGCGGAGACAACATCAACCTGAAGCACGACCAGAACCTGAAGCTGGGCACATATATGTGCCCCGCCGACAATGGATACCAGGGTATTCACCTGGCCGACTGGAAGGACAGCGGGCTAACTTCTTACGATTTCTTCGGCACCAGCTACTCCGCAAACGTCCTCTGGATTGTTCCGGCGTCCACCTGCCCCAGTTGGGTATCCGGCGAGTGCTGTGCCAGTAATGGGCCGTTCCTGCGCCCCCTCTCGCGTATTCCGTCACCCTCAAACACGATCTACTACGAGGAGAACGTGGGGCGTTACGCATACCGCGCCCCGCCCCAGGGCACCGATGAGAGCGCCACGGACTGCGAGGGTGCCGGCGGGCCGGGTGTGCCGGGGACTGTGCACGGCTGGCACGGCAGGGACTGGGTCTTCAATGTTGCCTTCGCCGACGCCCACGCCGACACGATCAGGATGAAGGGCTTCGACAACCCCAGGATGGCGGAGTGGTCTGACGCCGACTGGCAGTTCTGGCACTGCGTGATCATTCGCGGGCAGGGCTGGCAGCGCGACACGTTGCCGGCGCCTCCCGTTGACACCACCGTAGTGTGCGGCGAGACGGGCTGAAGACGCGTCCCGCCGGCGCGTAGGTCTGGGCAGCATCGCGCGAGCAAGGAACCGCGGGCGCGCGAGCATCACTGAACGGAGGCGTTTCAAAGGGCAGTGCATCGCGTGCGGGTACCACCTGACGGGAAGCGTGAGTGGCGCGTGCCCTGACCCATCTTCTACAGCAGCAAATTGCATCTTCTTAGAGCGACGAGACTTACGGTTTTCGGTTTTGGCTTTGGCACTACGCTTTTGCTTCCTTTGC
>JANQGB010000928.1 GCA_028277545.1 Phycisphaerae bacterium
CGCCAACCTGATCCAGGAGTCCGTAGAGAACGCCGAGCGAGGCGAGACGATGAGCCAGGAGGTGGAGGCGGTCTTCCACGAGATTCAGAGCGGCATCGACCAGGCCGCCGAGCTGGTCGCTTCAATCTCCACCGCCAGTAGCGAGCAAGCCACGGGCTTCGACCAGATCGCCAAAGCCGTTGGCCAGTTGGACAGGGTGACGCAGTCCAATGCGGCCAACTCCGAAGAGTCGGCCAGCGCCTCGGAAGAGCTCTCGGCCCAGGCTCAGGAACTCCAAGGGGTCGTCGATCAACTGGAGTCGCTGGTCGGGGCTCGGCGTTGATCGCCCCGGGCGGCTGCCTCAGGCGCTCTGCACAGGCAGGCCTGCGGGCGCATATAGCCAGGACGGCGAGTCCTTACGATCCGTCGGTGGTCAGTGGACTTCGCTTGCTACGGCATTCCTGCGAGAAACGCCCGTTGGAGCCCAGCGAAATCGGCCAGGTCCACGTCAAGGTCCAACTCGAAGTCGAACGCTGCGCAGTCCTCAGAAAATGACCCGCTGCCCGGTCCGGTAGCGCAGGCGGCCCAAGCCGCAAAGTCGGCTAAGTCAACGTTGCGATCGCAGTTGACGTCACCTATGCCGAACTCATATGCCCCCCGGTCTATCCCGGCGCAAAGGACGCGGGCGTGTCCGTCGAGATCTCTCGACGCTGGGGGAGGGGATACGCCCGCATCGCCGCCGTCGACGGCCTGAGAAGCGGCAGCGAGCCGCAGGTTGTCATCTTCGGTTCCGGCGGTGTTGTCGTCGCCGTCGGCATCCACGAAGAGCGGATCGTCACCGTCGTTACCGGTACCACCAAGCACGCCGGTCCAGTTCTGGATGCTGCTGTGGTTTACGGACACTTCGCCCCAACTGAAAGCCCTGAGCTGTGCGGACTCGGTCGTGCCGCCGCTGTCGGTGTTGTTCCAGAAGAGGCAGTTGGAAACGGCAATGTCATGAAAGACGGTAAACACGTATACTCCCGCACCTTCGCCGCCGGCCGTGTTGCCGCCGAAACTGCAATTGGTGAGCGTCGTAATGCCATCCGAGCCATAGCAGTACACCGCGCCGCCATCAGCAGACGTCTGATTTCCGCTGAACAGGCAACTGGTCAACACTGCGGTCCCGGAGGTACTCACTGCCCCCGTTCCAGTGGCCGTGGACCGATTGCCCAGAAAGCGGCAACGCGTGGCCGCAACGCTGGAATCGCTGCTGTTGGTCAGTCCGCCGGCAGTGCCCGCCGAGTTGCCGATAAGGGTACAGCCGATCATGGTTACCTGGCTTCCGGCTATATTTCGGATCGCTCCGACACCTGAGGCCGTACACTCGCGGAAGATGGTATTGACCAGGGTGGTGCTACTCTGGTCGGTGTTATAGATACCCCCGCCGGTGGCGGCAGCAAAGTCACCCACGAAGCTGCAGTCGGTCAAGGTCGGGGCACTCTCGGTGATGTACATTCCTCCACCGTAGGCCACCGGCATCCCCAGCGCGGAGTTCTCGATGAACATGCAGCGTGTAAGCGTCGGACTGGCGTGGTCGCAATACATGCCACCGCCAAGCGAATCGGCTTCATTGCCCTGGATGGTGCAGTCGATCAGCGTCGGATCCGCATACGCAGCGTAAACTCCGCCACCTTGGCTCGTCGTCCGGTTGCCGGCAATCGTGCAACTCTTCAGGGTCACGTTCGTGGCGCCTGACCAGACGAACACGCCTGCCCCGTGACCTGGACCTGTGCCTTCCCCATTGGCGTTCCCGCCGGTGATAGTGAAGCCGTCCAGCAGTCGATTGGGGCCGGAATTGCCAGAGACGCTGACCACGTGATAGCTATTCTCGTCGTTGTTGGCGAAGTCCGGTCCGTCGTCGCCGTTGAGGTCCGCGGTCAAGATCGTCTCGTACATCGCAACGTTGCGTTGATTAGGATCGGGGGCGCCGCTGCCGGCGTACCCTCCCTTGATCCGAACGTCCTTGACCGAGAAGAACACCGCGAAGCGGTCACCCGTTCCCAAGGGGTGGAGTTCACTCCGATCTGGCCGGTAGGTACCCTGGGCGACGCGAATCTCGGTGATGTCGTGGCCCGGCACGAAGGCATCGTCAATGGCATCCGCGAGGAAGCGATACGCGGAGACCCAGGAGGTCCCGTCGCCGCCCGGTGCAGCGGCGGCGTCGACATAGAGAATAGACTGGCTGGCGGCCGGACGAGATATCCCCAAGGCCGTGCCCACCATGACAAGACCGCCAGCTACGATTCCACCGTGACGCGACATAACCGGATTCTCCTGCCCGCTGCCCCCCGCCGAGTTTCCTGGCCCCCCAATCTGCCGAACCTTCAGGGCAACTCGCCAGTGAAGTCCCGCAGGAATGCCGCAAAGTCTCCCAGGTCCACATCGCCGTCGTCGTCCGAGTCAAAAACCGTGCACAGGTCTGGCTGTACGGTGACCAAGCCGGTCATCCCCATTGACGCGTGCACTCCGCAGTAGTACGGGTAAACGTCGTTCACCATCGGGTGGGCGTTCAGAAACGCCTGATCAAAGGTGACGTCAAAGGTCGTTCCTGTGGCCGACGTCGGTGGGCCGGAACTGAAATTCCCATCGTGAACTCCGCCGACTCCGCTCTCGACATTGTGGAAACCGCCGGCCCAGGTCCACAGCACGTTGTCGCCGACTTCGATGGTCACATCCTCCGGCGCAAAGACCGCACCAGGGCCGACGGCGACATCAACAGTGGCAGATCCATCGACATCAAAGGGCACGCCTGGACCAGAGAGGCAGGAGTAGAACTGGCCATAGTCCTCGAGATCAACGTCCCCATCGCCGTCGCTGTCGCCGATGATGCGGTACTCCAGATGTCCGCCGGCCACTCCGGCTGTTCCGTAGCCGCCGAACATCAAGGGCACACCGCGGGCGTTGTCGAAGACCATGGTGTTGCCGAACCGGCCGCCAAGACCTTCTCCCGGCCGCATGGTCCAGGAGAGGCCGTCCCACTCCCAGGTATCGAGATCGTTGTTGTATTCATTGCCGCCTGACATGACGACGACACCGCCGGCCTCGTCGAAAGCCATCGCATGGCCGTAACGAGGCGGCGGGCCGGTGGTGCTGGCCAGCGTCCACGACGTCCCATCCCACTCCCAGGTGTCGCCCACCGTCGTGGGGCCGAGGTCGACGTGACCGCCGAACAGGACGGTGACCTGCCTGGCCGAGTCGTAGGCCAGGGCGTGCTCCGTCCGGGCCGACGGGCCTCCGGTGAACTTCAGCGTCCACTGCGCACCGTCCCAGGCCCACAACTCGTCGCTCGGAAAGTAGGACCCGTGCCGACCACCGAACAGTAGGGTCTCCTGGCGGGCTTGGTCGTAGACCATGGCATGATGCTCTACGATGTCGGGAGCTGGCACGTCTTGCGATACCCACTCAGTACCGTTCCACTCCCAGGTAAGTCCATATGAGAAGATTCCGCCGAAGAGCACGGTTACCCCGCGCGTGGTGTCGAAAGCCATGGCATGATCGTAGCGCCGGGTCGGCCCGCCCTCAGCAGCCAGGTGCCACTCCACGCCGTCGAATTCCCAGGTTTCCGTGTAGTAGCTTCCGGAGGTGGTGAACAGGACGGTCCGGTTACGCCACCGGTCGAAGGCGGTGGCATGCCGGTAGCGCCCCGCGGGACAGCCTTCGCACCGCATGGTCCAGTTTGATCCATCCCACTCCCACGTTTCACCGTTCAGGTCATTGTCATCGCCGCCGAACATCATCATCGCCCCGGTTTGCGGCACGTAGACCATGGCGTGGCTCTGACGAGGCGAGGGGCCCGGGTCGGTGACTTCGGTCCACGTGTTGCCGTCCCACTCCCAGGTGTCGCTGAAGTAGCCCGAGCCTATACCATCTCCCCCGTGCATAACGACAACGCCGCGTTCGTGATCATAGGCCATGGTGTGGTTGGCCCGCTTGGCCGGTCCGGTAGTGGCCCGGAGAGTCCAGGTGGTGCCGTCCCATTCCCAGGTCTCGGGGTTGAAGCTGGGAGCACCACCTCCAAAGAGAACAGTCACCCCGCGGGCGCTGTCGAAGGTCATGGCGGCGCCGCTACGGGGCGCCGGGCCGGTGGTGGCACGCAGGGTCCACTCAGTACCGTTCCATTCCCAGGTTCCCGAGAGGTTGTAACCGCCGAACATGACCGTTACCCCCCGGACGCTGTCATAGGCCATCGCATGCGAGTAGCGCTCCTCCGGACCGGTTGTGGCCCGAAGTGACCAGGCTGTGCCGTCGAATTCCCAGGTCTCACCTGGCACCGGGTAGCCCGAGGCGTACCCGCCGAAGAGCACGACAACTCCGCGTCCACTGTCGTAGACCATGGCGTGTCGGTCGCGTGCCGAGGGTCCCGGGATGTCTCGCGCGGTCCAGTTGTTCCCGTCCCACTCCCAGGTGTCCGCAGTCTGTTTCCAGTTGAGACGCCCGCCGAAGAGGACGGCAACGCCCCGACCGGCATCACAGGCTACCGCATGACCTTCCCGCGGGGTGGGGCTCTTGGTCCACGCCGACTCCCAGCCGGCCTGTAGCGCGTCGGGTAGTGCGCCCAGCACCAGCAGCGCTGTGGCGATCGCCGTGGTCGTCGCTGGTTTCACCAGGAGTATTCGCAAGCATGTCGAGCGCGCGGGCGCAAAGGTAGATCGAATCATGTCAACTCCTCCTCAAGTTGTGCAGTCAGCAACCCTGTAGTTGATCTACTACTCGAGTGTTCCGAGCCCACGTGAACGTTGCGAGTTGGATCACACTCGAAGCCCTATCGATGTCGCTGATGGTTCGCGGTGAGGCGCCGGCCGACCACGAGGGCGGTGGGCTCTCGCAAGCATGGCTACGCGCAGCCGACCGCGAGCGCATTCATTGTCCGAGGCTCCACAGTTGAACGCCGCCGCATTCAGAGAGGACCGGCGAAGTCAGGTCTGAGCTCTGCGTAGTCGGCCAGGTCCACGTCCCCGTCGAAATCGAAATCTGCCACGACGCCGGCTGGACAGGCGCCGGAGGGTGGAGTCTCCGCCCCGCCGAAGCAACTGGAGAACATGGCGAAGTCACGAAGATCCACGTCGCCATCAAAGTCCACATCGGCCGCCAGGATGGGTTCCAGCCGGAAGGCGCGCAGCCCATGTCCCCAACGGGTGGCACGTCCAACGACCTGCCCGCGGGCGTTCAGATCAGTGAATTGGGGCCAGCCCCATTCGTCACCAGTATCCACCATTTCGGCCAGCGGCATCATCCCCCCCTGAGGCGTCCAGATGAACTCGGTACTGGCGTAAAACTCGTCGAGGCAGATTCCCAGGACGTGACCGCAGTCATTGATGGCCGTGGCGAAGCTATGCAGGTTGCCGGGCAGAACGCCCAGATCCTGCATGCCGACACCGTCTGTATACAGGAAAGCGTGCACCAGTGGTTGGCCAAATTCGTCCGTCAAGTCGGTTTGAGACTCTCCAACCACTTGCCCGGCATCATTGATAGCCCGGGCGATACTGCCTCCGCCGCCGAGGTCGCCCAGGTGCTCTATGCCCACGCCGTCAGTGAACCGAAAGGCTCCGCTTCCCGACTGGCCGACAACCTGGCCGGCATTGTTGATGTCGTTTGCCGATGTATAACTGCCCTCCCATAACACCCCCAGGTCTTCCATGCCTACACCGTCGGTGTAGCGGAACGCCCGGGTAGTGGTATCTCCCGGGGCAATGCGCGAGTTGCCCACCACTTGACCGGCATCGTTCATCGCCAGGGCCCGGCTGGAGTCACCGCCGAGCGTTCCCAGGTCCTCCATTCCCACCCCGTCCGTATAGCGAAAGGCGTGCGGATAGAGGAACGTACCCTCTAGGCGATACGAATAGCCCGCCACCTGCCCGTAAGAGTTGATGGCCTGACCATAGCTGCCCCAGTCGAACGGGCTGGGCAGCGTCCCGAGATTTTCCATGCCCACCCCGTCCGTGTAACGGAAGGCGCGGTAGTTTCCCCCTTGCCAGGAAGTGCCGGCCACCTGTCCCAGGGCGTTGACAGCCTCGGCTTCGCTCACCGATGTACCGTCCAGTATTCCGAGGTCCACGACCGCATACCGGTAGGTCTGGGCACTGGCAGTCAGGCTTACGCAGATAAGACTCGTTGTCGCTACGAGATAAGCTGTCCGGCGCATTGCCGCATTCCTTTCGAATACACTGTGAAGTTCGTTGCTGTGCGAAAAACGACCCGAGTAGACGACGGATTCTAGTGGACCCCTAGTCATTTGGCATGCCAATGGGCAATCGATCCGCGACAGGCTGCCGAAACCGCCTTGGAGCTTCTCGGTGGCACTTGAGGCGGAGGCCTGGAGGTTACGTCCCGCAGAATGTTGCGGCTGGCCGCAGTATTTGGCGGTTGCCGCAGCATCTCGCGGGCGCGCCGAGAAGGTCTGGAGCGCTGACAGCACCTTGGAGGGCGCGAGCCAGTGGTGTTGACGTGTTTGTGTAACGGTGTGCAGCAGGCGCCAGACGTAGCGCGAGACTTCTCCGCCCAGTCGAGCAACGCGAACGTCTGCTTGCTATCCTTGGCGCTGGATTCCCAGCCGTTTCATGCGGAACCGGAGCGTCGACGGTTTCAGGCCCAGCAGCTCCGCCGCACCGTTGGGGCCCTGAATCACTCCACCGGTTTTGTGCAAGGCTAGGCGGATGTGTTCCGCCTCGAGTGCCCGTAGTGGCGGTAGCGCCTCGGGCCGGGCTGCCGA
>JANQGB010001028.1 GCA_028277545.1 Phycisphaerae bacterium
GGAAGCCCAGCCGCCCGTTGATCTCGCGCAGGATGCGGCGGGCGATCTCGCGGCGCTGCGGGGTCAGGGTCCCGTCCACGGCGGCGAACCAGTCGACGGCGGCGGCGATGGACATGTCGGCCGCCTGGCTGACGTGGAGGCCGGCGATCTTGACCGCCAGGGCCTCCGGCTTGAGCCGGGCGCCGTCACACACGGCGCAGGTGGTGACGGTCTGGGAGCGCGACAACTCGTCGCGCACCCACGCCGAGTCGGTCTCCCGCCAGCGCCGCTCCATGTTGGGGATGACCCCCTCGAAGGGCTTGGTGATCTCGTAGGCCCGGTTGCCGTCGTCGTAGCGCATGGTCACCGCCTCGCCGCCGGAGCCGAACAGCAGAGCGTCCCGCACCGCCTGGGGCAAGGCGCGGAAGGGCATCGCCAGATCGATCTCGTAGTGCCGCGCCAGGCTGTCCAGGGTTTGCCGGTAGTACCGCGACACCGAGTTGGCCCACGGGGCGATGGCCCCCTGGGCCAGGGACAGGCGATCGTCGGGCACCACCAGCTCGCGGTCGAAGTACATCTCGGTGCCCAGGCCGTCGCAGGCCGGGCAAGCCCCGTAGGGGTTGTTGAAGGAGAACAGCCGCGGCTCGATCTCGTCGATAGTGAAGCCGGACTCGGGGCAGGCAAAACGGGCCGAGAAGGTGGTGCGCTGGCCGCCGTCGGCGTCCTCGGCGAAGGCCAGGCCGTCGGCCAGATTGAGCGCCGTCTCCAGGCTGACGGCCAGGCGCCCCTCCACGCCGGGGCGCACCACGACCCGGTCGACCACCACCTCGATGTCGTGCTTGACCTTCTTGTTCAGCGCCGGCACCCGGTCGATCTCGTGGATCTCCCCATCCACCTTGACCCGCTGAAAGCCGCGTTTCGCCAGGTCCTGCAGCTCCTTGCGGTATTCGCCCTTGCGGCCGCGCACGATGGGCGCCAGCAGCAGCAGGCGGGTGCCCTCGTCCATCTCCATCACCCGGTCCACCATCTGGCTCACCGTCTGGCTCTCGATGGGGAGCCCGGTGGCCGGCGAATGGGGCACGCCGACGCGGGCCCACAGCAGCCGCATGTAGTCGTAGATCTCGGTCACCGTGCCCACCGTGGAGCGCGGGTTGCGGGACGTGGTCTTCTGCTCGATGGAGATGGCCGGCGACAGGCCCTCGATGGCGTCCACGTCGGGCTTCTGCATGAGCTCCAGGAACTGCCGGGCGTAGGCGGACAGGGACTCCACGTAGCGGCGCTGGCCCTCGGCGTAGATGGTGTCGAAGGCCAGCGACGACTTGCCCGAGCCCGACAGCCCGGTGATCACCGTCAGGCTGTCGCGCGGGATGTCCACGTCGATGTTGCGCAGGTTGTGCTCGCGCGCGCCGCGGATGCTGATGGTGTCCATGGGCGTGTCCGGGAGTGGCCGTGACGGCTCACGATTATATGGGATGAGCAGTCAGGTAAAGCGACTCGGCGGGGCGCTGCACCGCCTTACCACGCCGAGGCCGCGCCGACAGATTGATCGCCGACATGGACCGGTCCATCTGGTCGGGGCTGATCTTCTTCCATAGCGAGGCCTGGAATCTCAAGAACCGTCGGTGGGGATTGCGTGTCTACCATCGGTGATCGTGGCATCCAGTCGTCCGCACCCGCTGGTCCCGCCTGCACCGGCGATCGGGGTACCGCTCCGCCGACGCCCGCAAAGACAGTTCAACAGATCCGGTGGTTGCGGTGAACCGCGCGGCACTGGACAAGCTATTTTTTGGAGGCCCGCTTCGCAGAGCTCAGAATCTCCGCCGGCTCTGCATCGCTGGCGTTCGCAAGCCGAGCATTTCGTTCGAAATTCGCCAAGACATCCTTCAGAGAACCATCCTCAAACTGTCGTCCTAATGCCGCGAGCACCGTATCGAGAGTTGTGGATGGCTTGCGTTGCGCACTCTCTTCGCCTTTGATGTGCATGGGAGCGCGCAATCGCTTTTCCAGCTCCAACCTGGATTCTTCAAGCAACGTTACCAAGGCTTGCTGATCAAATTCCCGTGCCTCCCAAGCCCGTGTTGTTCGCTCAAGTTTTGTAACTGCGTCTATAAGAGCCTGGTTGATCTTGTCCTGAGTCGTGCCTTCGTCATTGACTCTGAGTTGTTGGTGGTACCGCGAGACCGGGTTGCCAAACACAGCCGTTCCGTCTTCGACGGCCCTGAAATGGTCGTCCAGTACTCGTCTTGTCTTATCCACGGCCCCGAAGCCACCACTTTCGATCTCAACGGCACTTAATCCGAACACGTCGAAGGGGATGGCTCCGACGTCATTCGATAAATGAATGAAAGGCTTTCCTTGTGCATGTCTTAGGGCCAATTCGTAAAACACGTTTGGGTTAAGGAAACTGAGGTCCGCCACGACCAGATCCGCTTCATGGACGTGTCTTACGATGTAATCCGTGATCGCTCCCGGCTTTGGGTCTTCAATAGATCGATAGGCCTCATAGCCGTATTTTGTGGCGACAGGATCGATCAGGTTCTCGAATACATCATCGGACCAGAGGCGCATATCTGAGCCCGGCGCGCCGATCGGGCAAATCACAAAACACGTCTTCTTCCCGGCCTGTTTTTCGACCACAGCCTGCGTCCGTCATCGGTTTCGGTTGAGGTCTGGACTCTAGCACTCAACCAGTTCGTGGAGCAAACCGCAGTGGGCCTCTCAGAGGCCCGTACGTGCACCAGGATGCCTATCGACGGCCCGCGATTGACCTCGCTCCCCGACTCGCACCATCACTGGGCGTCAAATCCGGCCACAACCGCCCTTCAATCGACCACGCTTGGCCAAGTTCTTCAGCTCCTTGCGGGATTCACATCGTGGCCACGCACGACGTGCGCCACGAGC
>JANQGB010001091.1 GCA_028277545.1 Phycisphaerae bacterium
CGCCGGCATCCGCTGCTGGAAGTGGGATCACGACGCCCGCACCGGCCGCTCCATCTGGGGCGAGATCGACCGGGCCATCCGGGTCTACGACAAGCTGGTCCTGATCGCCAGCGAGTCGTCACTGAAGAGCCCCTATGTCAATGACGAGATCGAGCGGGCCATCCAGCAGGAGTACGAGAAAGAGAAGCGGCGCCAAGCCGGAGAGACGGACCTCGACGCCGACGTCCTGTTCCCCGTCCGGATCGATGACTACATATTCAAGACCTGGCAACACGAGCGCAAGGCCAATGTGATCAAGAAAGTCATCGCCGACGCCCGCGGCTGGGACACCGACCCGACCGTCTACGACAAGGTCCTTAATCGCCTCATCCGCGATCTGAGGCCGGAGGACGCAGCCCTGCCGCCCTGAGTGTGGCACCGGCATCCTGCCGGTGGGTGCCGTTGTTGTTGTCGCCGTTCCCTCCTGTCTACTTTCTCCTGTCTACTGTCGTCCGCGTTCCTGCCGCCCCTTGCCCCCGCCGTACTCCAGCATTAAGGTACTGCTCTAGAAATCATCTCCTCGAGAGGGCAACGCCCATGAACCGTGGAGAGCGCATGGCACGTCAGGAACCCAAGCACCCACTGTTCGGAAGAAGGCCGGACTTGGATTACCTCAGCCGGCGGGCGGAAGCTTCCGGTCTGACCGCCGTTGTTGCACGGCCCCAGGCAGGCAAGACCTGGTTGCTGGAAGCGTTCCGCGACAGATTGGCGATCAGTGACGACGTCGCGGTTGGCTACGCCGAGTCCACCGGCCAGTACGCCGACCTGCTGCTGCGCAGCCTCAAGGACCTCTATACGCGCTGGTTCGCCGACTCCTCCTTCCTCCAGCAGGCGCGGGAGGCTTGGACGCAGAATAAAGACACGTTGATAACGCGAGTTGGCAATACGGTCGGCTCCGTGTTGGGGAAGGTGCTGGAGGTCCAGACTGGCGCGAGAGGTACTAGCAGTCTGATCGGCAGCCTCTTCGACGAACTACAGGCTGTTAATCGTGACCTGAAGAGCGGCAATATCGACCTTCCAGCTCTCGACTACGACCAAGTGCACGATCTGCTCTGGCTGGTTGACGAGCTGACGAAGCGATCTCAGCGATTCGTCCTCATTCTCGACGCTTTCGACCGCGGCGCTGGGGCCAAGTCTGAGACGGGCACGCTCAAGCAGATTCTGAGTCGCCTGGACGAGTGGCCCCATTGTCACATCTTCCTGGCGACTCGAATGCCGGGTGCCGGGGAGCAAGAAGGCGAGGCTCTGGCTTGTGCGAGGGAGCTGGCCAGAGCCTCAGCAAAGGCAGAAGTCTGGGAGATGCCAGACCTGCATCTCGCAGACGACCTGGCGGACCGCGACAGCCTGTTGGGCTACATTCGCGATAGGGTGCCGGTGGCAAAGGACACGGAAGACGATCGGCTCCTTGACCTGATCAATGGGCACGCTGGTGTAGTCGGACGTTGGCTCGAGGAGCAGGGAATGCCGAATAGAGCTCCCAAGAATGCCGACGACCTCGCACGCATTGCCGGAGATGCGCTGGACTACCGTTATGACGAACTGGGACACTTATTCCGCGGACTTCTGAGGGATAACAAACCGCACTTTCGATTCGCCGTGCGGATGGCCTTGCTGCCCGAAATGAACACCGTGGAGGCAGTCAGGCCGTTCGAGACGATCCTGACGCACGGCGTCGATGATGCACCCGTCTCCGCGATGCTGTCATGTGGCCTGCTTCGTGGCGATCGCAACGTGCCACGGTTTGGCCATACATCCAGGTACGAAGCCGTCCGCCGCTTACTCTGTTCGGATGAGACGATCCGGCCACACGCTGGTGAGGAGGCGGAGTTTCTGACGGTTGCGTGTGCGTGCAGCGTGACCGACGTGACTCAGAAGACCCTCCCATATTCCTTAGCCCTGCTGAGTATTCGCGAGGTCGCGCAGGACGTCGGCTTGTCATCGGGGCACAAGGGTCTTTGCGAAGCGGCATTTGGCCTGTTTCGGGAGCATATCGTTGCGGTGCGATCGCCGCTCCTGAAGGAAGCCGCTGCCCTGACGCGTGACAATACTGGCACGGCTGTGCTCGTGGCCATGAGCCTGTTCAACATGATCAGCGCCGCGACGGAGGAGAATGACCTGGACCGCCGGGACGCGCTCCTGCAAGAGCTGCGCGATTTGGCAGCCGCCCATGAGGACAACGCTGAGGTCCAGGTACGGCTGGCCAAAGGCTTGCTCAACACGATCAATGCCGCGAGGGAAGAAGCTGACCAACCGCGCCGGGACGCGCTCCTGCAAGAGCTGCGCGATTTGGCAGCCGCCCATGAGGACAACGCTGAGGTCCAGGAAGACCTGGCCG
>JANQGB010001135.1 GCA_028277545.1 Phycisphaerae bacterium
CGTCGAACAGCTCACCACGGTGGGAAATCGCGAGTTCAACGGTTCTTACCTCTTCGCGGGGCGTGACACTACGGAAGCACCGTTTGTACCGGCGCTTAACGGCGTTGCTTATACCGGCGACACCGGTGATGTACTGGCTCACGTCGCCAGGTTGGACGATGAGCCCATCAACCTGACGGGAGCGGAGCTCTTCGGTGCCCTGTCCAGCCAGGTGAGCGGGACCATCGATCTGTCGCCGGCGCTCACCGAGGACACCCGGCTGGAAGACGTGGTCGGCGCCCGAGCCGAGCCGCTGAATGCCGACCGCCTGATCATCGGTGACGGTGCTGCTGGCTCCGTGACTACCATAGACTTGACCCGGGCAGACACGCTGGGCGACGTCGTCGACATGATTAACGAGCAGGGGGGAGGCTTGGTCACCGCAGCGCTGGCGGCCAACGGGATCACGCTGACACCGGCGGGCGGCGCCATCACGGTGACCGAACTGGGCTCAGGCACGACGGCTGCCGGACTGGGTCTGCTTACCACCACCGCCAGCGGCGGGCCAATCTCTGGTGACACTCTGCGTCGCAACGTCACACGGACGACCGAGGTGGCCAGTCTGGCGGGCGGGGCGGGCGTGGATCTGGCCGGCGGCCTGACCATCACCAACGGGGCTGTAACCGCGGAGATCGACCTGAGCGCCGCCAGCACGGTGCAGGACCTGCTCAACACCATCAACAACGCCGGGCTGTACGTTCGGGCCCGGATCAAGGACGACGGGACAGGCATCGAGATCATCAACGAAGTGTCGGGTGCTCACCTGAGCATCGGCGAGAACGGCGGCACGACGGCGGCTGACCTGGGCCTGCGAACGCTGGATCTGTCCACCTCGCTGAGTTCGCTGAATTTCGGCAAGGGCGTGGAGACGGTCGCGGGGCAGGATGACATCCGCGTCACCGCCAAGGACGGTTCGACGGTAGACGTCAACCTGGACGCCGCCGGCACGATCGGCGAGGTGATCGACGCCATCACCACGGCCGCAGCCGACGCGGGCGTGGCGGTCAGTGCTTCGCTCTCAGTGACGGGCTCCGGCATCCGCATCGAGGATACCACGGGCGGCGTGGGTAGCCTGTCGGTGTCGCGGCTGAACTTCTCGTATGCCCTGGATGACCTGGGACTGGACCAGAGTGTTCAGGATCCGGCGACGGAGTTGATTGGCGATGACGTCAACACTTCCCGGACGGACGGGGTGTTGACTGCCCTGGTCGATCTGGAGCGGGCCCTGCGGGCCGACGATGACCGGGCCATTACCGAAGCTGCCGAGCGGGTCAACGGCTTTGTCGATGAAGTCAACCGCGTGCACGGCCAGGTGGGGGCCCGGGCCCAGGCGATGCAGAGCCGCCTGACGCAGACCGAGAACGCGGCTTCGGCCACCGAGCAGTTGCTCTCCGAGGTGCGCGATCTGGATTACACCGAAGCGGTGACCAGGTTCCAGCAGACCCAGTTGGCCCTGCAGGCCACGCTGATGGCCAGCTCGCAGTCTCTGAACCTGTCGCTGATGAACTTTCTGGGATGACGCAGGTATGACACGGGCATTCGTTGACAGTTTGGCGGATCACAGGATCAGCCCGGCGAGCCCGGTTGCGGATAACACCAATGCCCCGATCGGCGGCGCAGCAGTCCGCCTGCCGAGGCCGGGAAACGATTGTCCTGCGTGGAGACGCGGGTACGCCTGCCACAGTCGGGGGGCGAGCGGACCGGGGTGTTCTTTGGAGGTTGGCCGTCGGTCGGTCGACGCACTCCGGACGACGATCGAAGAGGATGGACTGCAGGAGTTGCGCGATGATCATCCAAACGTCGCGATTTGGACAACTGGAAGTCGATGAGCAGCGTCTGATCTCCTTCGAGAGCGGCATGCTGGGGTTCCCCAACTACACCCGCTACGCGCTGGTGCAGACGGGCGAGGACAGCGGTTTCTACTGGCTGCAGTCGGTGGACTGTGCGGAGTTGGCCTTCGTGGTCACCGATCCTCGCCTGTTCGTCCCAGACTACCGCGCCCCGATCAAGGCGGAGGATTTGGCGCGACTGGGGCTCGAGGGAGTGGAGGGTGCCCAGGTGTTCATCATCGTCAACAAGGTCGACGAGATGCTCACCGGGAATCTGCAGGGCCCGCTGGTGGTCAACGTGGAGACGCGCGCCGCCCGGCAGTTGGTGCTCAGCGACCGCCGCTATTCGACGCGGCACCCGTTGATGAAGGTTCCGTCCGGCGAGTCGCTGGCCCGGACCGGCTGATGCAAGGGGTAGTCGGTTGGGGTGGCGACGGTGTACAATTGATGTGGGGACACATCAAAGCCGTGGCTGCCCGATACCGAGGATCGAGGCCGCACAAGGTCATTACGCGCCGACGGGCGCGAGCCCAGCCGTCCGGGGTCATCCGGCTGTGGGCTGTCATGAACCTGTGTGTGGCAAAACGAGGCATCGGCATGGCCGAGGAAGGAGCCCAGGATGTTGGTGCTATCTCGGACGCGCGACGAGACGATCATGATCGGAGACGATGTAGAGATCACGATTGTCGATATCCGCGGCGACAAGGTCCGTTTGGGGATCAACGCGCCGTCCAGCGTACCCGTGCATCGCAAGGAAGTGTACGACGCAATCAAGCGCGAGAACGCGCAGGCCTCCCAGATGGATCCCGGGGAAGTAGCTCAGGTAATGGATACATCCAAGCAGCAGAGAGGATCAAGGAAGAAATACTGAGAGCCGCTTCCCGCGTGGGCCGGTGCTGTGGACCGTATCACGTTCCGTAGCCCGCCAGGCCCAGGATAACGCATGGAGCGCAACCGGCGCCGTGGATCGTTAAGACGGGCGCTGGACAATCATGGAGGATTGACCATGAGTACCATCAACACAAACATTCCGGCGCTGACGTCGCAGCGCACCCTTCGTCGTTCGCAGATTGACTTGGGCACGTCGCTCGAGCGGTTGTCGAGCGGGCTGAAGATCAACCGCGGGGCGGACGATCCCGCAGGCCTGATCGTGTCGGAACGACTGCGCAGCGAGATTGCCGCCTCCTGGCAGGCCATCCGCAATTCGCAGAGGGCGATAAACGTTATTGCGACGACCGAGGGCGCCCTGGACGAGACGTCGGCGCTGCTGGCCGACATTCAGGCCAAGCTGGTCGAGGCAGCCAACACGGGCGCCTTCTCCGACGACGAGCGTGACGCCAACCAGTTGCAGATTGACTCGGCCATCGAGTCGATTGCCCGGATCGCGAACACGACCACGTTTGCGGGCCGCAAGCTGCTCGACGGATCGATGGACTACGTCACCAGCGGGGTGGACACTACTCTGCTCGCGGACGTCGACGTACTGGGGGCCAAGTTCGGCACCCGGTCCTACATTCCGGTCGAAGTCGATGTAAGCACGTCGGCCCAGAAGGCGCAGCTCACTTTCGCGAGCGCCACGATTGGCTCCACGCCTACCACCGTCGATTTGCAGGGTCCGGACGGAATCGTGACCCTGAGCTTCCCGGCCAGCGCCACCGCTGTGGACATCATTACGGCTATCAACACGGAATCTGACGCAACCGGCGTCACCGCTTCGGCCGCCAGCTACGGGGGAGCGCCTCCGGTGGCGACTGGCGTCGTGATAGAAAGCCAGACCTATGGCAGCCGGGCCTTCGTCAGCGTGGACGATCTGACGAATCCGCCCGTTTTCACTGTGACCGACCGTGCCGGTGGACAGGTCAACTACACCACGGGTGTCGACGCCGTGGGGACCATCAACGGGGCGCCGACCATCGGCGACGGACTGACCATGAAGCTGGTCACCTCGCTGCTCAACGTGGAGGTCACGGTGGATGAGACCTTCGGTGCCAGCCAGACCTCGTTCGCCATCACTGCGGGCGGGGCCCTGTTCCAGCTTGGACCCGAGGTCAACACCAACCAGCAGGAGAACATCGGCGTCAAGAGCATGCAGCCCAACAAGCTGGGCAACCGGCTGGTGGGCTTCCTTTCATCGCTCAAGAGCGGACAGGCCAACGACCTGCGCAGCACCAACTT
>JANQGB010001164.1 GCA_028277545.1 Phycisphaerae bacterium
TGGCACAGGTCGCAACTGTCAGTAGCCTCGTTGCACACCTCGCCGGAGCCGCAGGGGTCGCCGCTGGACACACAGCCCGCCACCTCGTCACAGCTCTCGGTGCCGTTGCAGAACAGCCCGTCGTCCGGGCAGTTTCCGTCGTCGGGCGTGAAGACGCAGCTACCCGCCTCGCAGCTATCGTCCGTACACTCCACGCCGTCGTCACAATCGAAGTCGTCCAGACACCCGGCGCACCCCTCGCTGAATTCCTGGTACCACAGGAGCGAAGTGGAGCCGCCGTCGTCGATGGTCATGAAGAACGAGCGCTGGCCCTCGTCACAATCCTCGGCAGGCATCAACGCGATGCCCTCGTTGTTCGCGTGGTTGGGGCCGGTCCAATCCTGGAGAGTGGTGAATTTGCGATAGGTCTGCCCGCTAACCTCGGTGGAACTGAGTGCAACCGCCTCCAGTATGTCGTAACCGCCATCGTGCCAGACGTAGAGGACCCCGGTGGAGCGATCGAATTCCAGCCCTGCGGTTTCGCCATAGCCGGTCGCGTACTCTCCAACAAAGACGAACGAGCCATCGCTCCGATTGAGATCGAAGACATAGATGCGCCCGCCGTTCTGGTGGCCCACGAACATCAGGCCGCCCATGCCGTTGGTGCTGGCGTAGGGGTCGCCGTTCTGATCCACGAAGCCGGCCGAGATCAGAAACGAGTCCGGCACAAACGTAATGCCCTCAGCGCCCGAGCCGCCGCTCAGCGGGAAGTAGGATCGGGTGTTCCAGTTGTTATTCAGCACCTTGGTGCCGTAGTCAGAAACATCGTACTCCTTGATGCGTTCCTCGCCCTCGATGATCACGTAGACAACTTCTTCGTCGAAATCGGCGAGCGTTATGCCTTCCAGGTCGCCGAAGCCGGTCCATTCGCCGCGATTCCCGTCCCTGTACTCGATCTCCAGACTGCCGCTGCCGTCTTCCACGACGGCCCAGAACTTGGAAGCGCTGCCACCGGGCCCGTTACGACAAACCCACAATTGGCGCGTGACCGGGTTCCAGGCCGCGCCGCTGAGGTCGTTGTAGAAGTCGTTCGTGCCGGGACCCTCGATACTGGTCAGGTTGGTCGCCGACCCCACCGGCTCGGCCGGCCAGGGGTCCGCGCCCATCGCGCCGGGCGCCGCCACAGCTACCGTGCATACCAGTAGCGCTAGCGCCGGACGCCGTGACAAAAGGCTTGACATCGCTTTTCCCTTGCTCCCCAGGCCACTGAACTCAGCCTGTCCTTGGTGCCGTCGTATCTGTCGCATCGCGTGGAAGACCCGGTCCCTTTCTCGTAGTTATCAGCCTAGCAAGATAGCCGCCACCCGGAGATATTCCCCGGCGACCCGCCGATCCACACCCGCGCACGCGCTGACCTGGCCAGCAGGCGGGTGATTCTGTCGTGGCAATGGACCATGGCACGCTCGATCCCAAAGGCTCGGGACAGCATGTTGCCCTCCCCGAGGGGCAGTGTTGAGCGCAGACCCCAAGCGCACCGCCTGCGCGCAGCCGGCCGCACCTTGCGCTGTTCGTCACAAGCGCGGAGCGTAACGCCAACGTGACTCGGGAGGGCGCAACGACGAGTGCCGATCCTGCAATGATCGGCTGTCCTGAGAGGTTGGCCCCCTGGGGCTGTTGACTGACGCCTACCGCTGCGTCGGGCCGCCTCCGGGGCCGGTGCAGAGGATTGCTGCACCACTGAGCCTTCGTCGCGTCTCCCTGCTATTCTCTCTGGGTTACGCATCCTCGCTGCGTATCCTCACCGACACGCTACTGACTATTCGTACGATACGCGCCGCCCGTGAGCAACGCATAACCGTGAAACGCGGCGCGGTTTACCGAGAGTCCCATCCCGCCGCACTGCCGCCAGGCACCTGCCCGGCTGCTTTAGGTACGTTTTGGCACCGTGCGCCTGCCAGGTCATAGTCCGCAAACTAGCGCAAGTATGCAGGCGGCCCGCGCTGGGTCTAAGCTCGTTGGGGGGAATAACATCGCTCACCGGTCTGCCGCCATTGCCGTTAATCAACTTTATCGTCCAAAGACGCCGAACTCAGCAGCCGAAACCCATCGTCGCGCAGTTCCGTGCGACGATGACTGCCGCAAATACTGTGGAACCAAGCGGTTGCGGACCAGGTGGGTATTCGCCCCAATCACGGCCGTCCACCTGGTGACCGCGCCGGTCCACTCGTCGTACCGACTGATAACCCAGCCGACTGATGCATCACGCAGCTACTTCCACCAGCATCAAACGGTGCCGCACCGTTGCTTGCATATCGTCTGTCCGAAAAAGGCTACGGGCGTCTCAGGTGTGACTTGACACCTGCGCGAACTGCGCGCCAATCTGAGACGCACACCGGGCGAGGTGCCGGTACCATTCTGCAGTCGTACCACCGGCCACGGCGCCGTAGGCCGTCTCGTCTTGTTCACCCGTAACCACGTCGGCGGGCTGCCAAACCCCCCCGGTCCGCTGCCGCGCCTCTAAACTACCGCTGCCGCTTCCGTATACCGTGACCCCGCGCTACGCGCCTGGAATACAGTAGCTGGCGCGGTTTTGGCGTGTGCCTCGCGCAACGCACGCCCGAGATCACGAGCCGGTAAAGGCCAGTTGAATCGCTCCGAAGTCGTCCAGGTCGACGTCGCCGTCAGCGTCTATGTCGCAGTCCGCGCAAGTATCGTTGGGGGCGACACCAGGTCCGCCCATGCATGGCTGCCACGCGGCGTAGTCGGCGGCATCGACGTCACCATCACAGTCAAGATCCTCGGCGGCTGAAGGAACGGAGAACGCCATCTGAAACTGAACGAAGTCCGCCAGGTCCACCTGGCCATCGTCATTCCCGTCCGCCGTTCGACAAAAGTGGCCCCGGTCGGACGTCGTCTCAGGCCCGGCCATGCAACTGTCGAACGCCGGAAGATCGTCCAGGCTCACCAGGCCGTCTCCATTGAAGTCGGCGAAGGTTCGCTCGATCCTCAACGTGTCGACCAGGTGAAAGGCGCCGGTATCGAGTGAGCGGTAAATATGGAGCACGAGTTTGGCCTCGCCCACCAGCAGGCGCACGAATGTGCCGTAATACCCGGCGCCGCGTGCTTCGCCCGTATCGACCTGCCATACGGAGTCCCTCCAGAACCGCGAGTAGCGGTGGCTATGCGCCGTGAGGTATGTTGCGACGTAATGAGACTGGAGCATGCCCCAGAACGCGTCGCGATTCTCCGGATACTGGTCGAGGCTGTCACCGACGTGTCGGGCGTCGCCCCAGTGCATGTCAGGCTGCGGGTAGGCGGGCTCGTGCCCCAGGACAAAGACCCACTTCCTGGTGTTGGCCATCAGATCGGCCTGCAGCCACTCGCGAAGCGCCGGTACGACGTCGCCGTCCGTTCCGGTATCGCTCTCACCGTCATAATACTCGTTGATGGCCACGAAGTGGGCGTTGCCGTAGTCGAACGAGTAGGTCGTCTCCACACTGCCCGGTGGTCCGGAATTGACCAGGTACGGAAGGCTGGCGAACTCGTTGCGAATCCAAATCATGTCAGCGGGCGTCTCGGCTTCGTGGTTGCCGACCACCGGGTACCACACGAAATTATCGCCAAAGGCGGCATCGATCGCACTATCCACGCCCTGAGGTGGATCGATATCGCCCGGACAGACCATGAAGACGCCCGGGCCGCCCGTGTCGTTGATGGCGTCGAGCACCAGGGGGAACTCGTCCTCGTCGGTGTAGTTGCGCATGTCGGACGTCGCAGTGAACATGAACCCGCTGATAACCTGCACGGGAAGAGCGGTGTCGGCCATGCCCCCGTCGTTCACCGTGGCGATGAGGGCGTCACCCTCAGCCCCGATGTTGATGTTGACCGTTTGCTCCGTCGGCGAGCCTGCGGGGAATACGACTTCAAACGAACCGCCGGTCGAACTGCCGGCCCCGGCCACCGGCTCGTTGTCAGTCGTCAATGTCACCGAGACAGAACGCGTATCGTTGCTGCCTGGCGTGATCGCCACCTGCACGGGTACATCAAGCGCCGCCAGGCTGGTTAGCGACGCGGGCTTGAAGGAAACGGCGCCGGGAGCTACGTCGAACGCCATAGTGGCGTCACTCAAGCCGGCATCGTTTGTCGTGCTCAGCGTCGCCGCGCCGGCCTGGCCGATGTCGACGCTCACTGTCCGCCGTGATTCGCCCCCCATGGGAAAAGTGACCAGCAACGTGTCACCCGTGGCACCGGCGGGCAGTGCCACGGAGGGATCGCTGGTCGTCAGAGTGACGAAGACGGGTGCGGCAAGGACGCTCTCCGGAGGGATGGCCAGGATCACCTCCATATCGCGGCACCCAACGACGGCTTCGATCTGCGCAGGATGCAGAACCACCTGGCTGACGAGATCAAGGAAACTGACCTCCAGCCTGGGCCGCGCGGAAACCTGGCCGTACTCACTGCTATGAAACTGGACGCCGTTGGTGCCGCCGGTCGGTCGGATGATCCACCCCCTGTTGAGCAGTGGGTCCTCGGACCAGGCGGTTAGACTGGCGGTAACGTCCAGCGTATGATCGCCCAGACTACCCCCGGCCATGCCGATGATGACGCCGTACTCATCAGCCTGGACGCCGGCATCCCCACCGAAGGTGCTGAAGGTCGTGGCTTCGTCCCAGTCCACCAAGGGCTCGTTGCAGGTGCCGTCGTCGCCCGCGTTCAGTACCCTGTAGCCGAGGACGGCATCAACGATGATCGCGCCCGGCGGAACCTGGCTCGGGTCCGGACCGAATATGTCATCGAACCGCAGCAAGGCGATGTTCTGGGCGCCGGCGTCGTCACCATCCCACTCGACAACCAGACCAGCACCTTGACTGGCTGCGGGTGCCGCTCCTCGGAGATAGGTGTCCGCGGTGGAGCTGTAGCCAGCTACGTCCTGTTGAAAGGTGCGGGTAATAACGTCCGCCGACGCCGCCGGGACGCCGCCAGACAACGCACACAAAGCCAGCAATACAGTTGAGGATGCGCGCATCACGCACTCCCCCAATTCCATGGCCAGCACAGGCCCGAGCAGAACTCCGAACGCGAGAGCTGCCGGCTCTGAAGTCCCCCTGGTGGCCCGGACCTCGGTCGACCCAAGTGGAGTTGTGTTCTCCGTGCGCCATAGTATATCAGCCCGGCCCACTCGGACTCAATCGGCAACGCAGTAATCGATTCGGCAGGAAGCCGATGTACCGCTGAGGCGGCCGGCGCACGGGCGATGCGGTAGAAGGCGACAGATGGCGCATAACCAGCCGTTTGCCATCCCAGCGACCACCGCCCTCGGGCAACTTCTCTTCGCAGAACGGTCCGCTTGAGCCCGGGTAATTACGGGCGCTCACTTCCAAGGCAGGCTGTCCGCTGGCGGCCTGATAAGCTCCGCAAAGGTCGGTCTGACTACGTACCACCACCGGCGCCGCGACCGCGACGCGGCGGCGCGCGCTACTGAGCAGGCGAGCTCGCCGGGGCTCGGCTAACAGCGGCAGCCTGGGGCGTCATGTGGACCAGCAGCCCGCCGCGGCGCGGCCGGGCACCGCGGCGTTATACTGTTATAATACTGGTGATGACTACGCAGCTCTTATCGT
>JANQGB010001192.1 GCA_028277545.1 Phycisphaerae bacterium
ACCAGCCGATGCGGAACTTCTCCGCTGCCGAGACGTCCACCACGGGAAACAGTCCCGGTGTTATCAGGATCAGGCCGCTAATCCCCGTGGAATCCTCAGCGTGCAGGGCTGCCGCCAACTTCCCGCCCCAACTCACACCCAGCACGTAGTTGGACGTGCAGCCGCTACGGGAAGCCAATTCCGTCAGGCAGATGCGAGCGTCGTCGAGCAACTGATGCGACGAGTCAGCATGTCCGCGGGCCTCCTGGTTGCGGCCCGAACCCCGGCGGTCGGGCTGCAGGACGGCGAAGCCCGCCTCGCAGAGTCGGGCGGCGGAACGCTCGTACCAGCCGGCGTGCGACTGGATGCCGTGGAAGTAGAGCACGCCGCCCCGGCAGGTTGGCGGTGCCCAGTAACGGGCGTAAGCCGGGTAGCCACCCGGCAGGCGGATTGTGATTTCCTCGAAAGTCACCATGTCTGCGATCCTAACGCCGAGGCGGGCGAAGGTCACGCGGGAATCGGCAGTGGCGTTTGCAGGCGGAGGGTCGTTAGAATACCGGTTAAACGGATCAGCAGGCCCAGGGATGTGGCGAGCATGACGGACCAGGCAAGACTACGACGGATCGTAAGGCAGAACCTCCAGACCGACGCCTTGTTCGGTGTCAAGGAAGTGCCGCTCTCTGGCGCCGAACTGGACGCCGGACGCCAGATAGTGACGGTGCCTGGCACAAAGCCGGTGGCCGGCGCCGGCGGCGACCAGGCCGGCCAACTCCGCATGATCGACGAAGAGGAGGTCAGCGTATGCACCAAGTGCGGGTTGTCAAAGACGCGCACCAAGACGGTGTTCGGGCAGGGTGATCCTAACGCCCGGCTGGCCTTTGTCGGCGAAGCTCCGGGTTTCGACGAGGACCGGCAGGGTTTGGCCTTCGTGGGCAAGGCTGGCCAGTTGCTGACCCGGATGATCGGTGCGATGGGGCTCACGCGCGAGCAGGTCTTCATCTGCAACGTGCTCAAATGTCGTCCGCCTAACAATCGCGACCCGGCGCCCGACGAAATCTCCGCCTGCAGCCCCTACCTGATGCGGCAACTGCAGGTTGTGGACCCCGAGGTGATCGTCGCCCTGGGCGCCCCTGCCGCCCGGACGCTGCTTAACAGCAACGATTCCATCGGACGGTTGCGAGGCCGCTTTCACGACTTCCACCTCAGGGGCCCGTTGGAAGGCGAACCTGTCCCGCTGATGCCCACGTATCACCCGGCGTATCTTCTCCGCAGCCCGCAGCAGAAGGCCAAGACGTGGGATGATCTCCAGAAGGTGATGGATAAGCTGGGCCTTCCGCGACCGACGTAGACGGAACACTCCCCGGTGACGACGGCCAAGATTCCTTGGCGGGAGGGTTAGGCTGCGGTCCCGGACGTGACCGCCAGTAGTGCATGCCGGCCGGCGGGTGCCGGAGGGGCAGCGCCCGAGTCGCAGTGTGGCCTGTGGGCGCGGCGCAGGCGACAGAAGTCACCGTGTCATTCGTAGCTTGACAGTGCCAGCCGGTGCGGGTTCACTGCCGTGCTGGCGCCTGGTGGCAGTAACGTGGGGTATTTATGACTACGCCTCGTACAGTGCGGATCGGGATGGCGGGTTGCGGGACCGTCGGGGCCGGGGTAGTCCGGCTGCTTGGCGAGCAGCGGGAGGAAATCCTCCGGCGGGCGGGCATCGACCTGGAGTTAGCGCGAGTGGTGGTGCGCGACCCGGGCAAGGACCGGGGCGTTGATCTGCCTGCGGGGTTGGCATCCGCTGACCTGTCGGATCTGCTGGCAGACGAGGTAGACGTAGTTGTTGAACTGATCGGCGGGTGTGAGGCGGCCCGCGACGTGGTCCAGGCGGCAATTCGCGCTGGCAAGCATGTTGTGACGGCCAACAAGGCGCTTATCGCCCTGCACGGCGCGGCGGTGTTCGCGGAGGCCGCTCACCGTGGAGTCATAGTTGCCATCGAAGCCACCTGCTGTGGTGGCATTCCAGTGATCAACGCCATCCAGCGAGGGCTGGTGGCCAACCGGATAGATGCTCTGTACGGCATAGTCAACGGTACGTGCAACTACATCCTGACCGAAATGCTGGACTCGCGGAAGACCTACGCCGACGCACTGGCCGACGCGCAGCGACTGGGTTACGCCGAGGCCGACCCCACCATGGACGTCGATGGCACCGACAGCGCCCACAAGGTAGCCATCCTGGGGTCGCTGGCGTTTGCCAGCCCGATGCAGTTCAGCCGGGTGCGGGTACAGGGTATAGATCGTTTGACACTCGGTGACCTGTTGAGCGGGCACCGGCGCGGGTGGGTGTGCAAACTGCTGGCCTCGGCGCGGCGCCACGAGGATGGGTTTGCCCTGGAAGTCGGGCCTACCTTCCTGCCGGCCTCGCACGCTCTGGCCCGCGTAGATGGTTCGTTTAACGCGGTCAGCCTGCTCGGCCATGCGGTCGGGCATTCATTTTACTGCGGGCGTGGTGCCGGCGGCGGACCGACTGCCAGTTCGGTGATGGCGGACATCATAGCGGTGGCGGCGGGACTGGCGCCGCCCTCTCCGTACCCCATCCCGGCTGCCGGCGCCACAGCGGAGGGTACATCGTACCAGCCGCTTGACGACTTGGTGGGGCGGTATTACCTGAGAGCATCGGTCCGGGATGTTCCGGGAGTGCTGGCTGACATTGCCGGAGTGTTCGCCAGGCATGAGGTCGGTCTCTCGGAACTCACGCTGGGCGAGTCGGACCAGGCCGCTGCCGTGGTGACGGCGATTACGCAACCGGCCGGGGCGGGGGGTGTTCGGGCTGTGGCCAAGGCGAGCGAGAGCATAGAAACTGTCACACAGCCGCCAGCCGTAGTTCGCATCCGAGAATCGGACGAAGAGTTCTGAGGTCTCCATGAAATACGCACTGATCCTGCCGGACGGCGCCGCCGATGAGCCGGTATCTGAACTGGAAGGGCAGACGCCGCTGGCAGCGGCCAACACGCCGAACATGGACTGGATTTCCGCCAACGGGCGGCAAGGCACCATAGTCACCGTGCCAGAGGGCTTCACGCCGGCTACCGACGTGGCCACGCTCTCGGTGCTGGGTTACGACCCGCGGAAGTACTACACGGGGCGGGCCCCGATCGAGGCGGCGGCGCTGGGCGTGGATCTGTCCACGTCGGACATCGTGTTCCGGTGCAACCTGGTGACCATCGTGGACGGCGAGATGGCCGACTTCTCCGCGGGGCACATCGCCTCGGCGGAGGCTGCCAAGATCATCGACGAGTTGAACCAGCGCGTGGCTACCGAGAGCATTCGCTTCCATCCCGGTGTCTCGTACCGGCACCTGATGGTTATCGAGGGCGGGGCCGACATGCAGGTAGAATGTCAGCCGCCTCACGACATCCCAAACCAGCCGGTGGCGGGTCACCTGCCCAAGGGGCGTGACGCGAAGCAGATTCGCGGGCTCATGGACCAGGCGGCAGCCCTGCTGAGCGACCACGAGATCAACGCCGTCCGACGCGACCTGGGCGAGAACCCGGCCACCAATATCTGGCTTTGGGGCCAGGGACGGGCCTTGAAGCTGCCCTCGTTCGAGCAGCGCTTCGGTCTCAAGGGGGCAACCATCGCGGCGGTGGATGTGATTCGTGGGCTGGCGGTCGGTGTCGGGTTCGATCTGATCGACGTGGCCGGCGCCACGGGGTATCTGGACACCAACTTCCGGGGCAAAGGAGAGGCCGGCGTGGCGGCACTGGACGACTACGACTTCGTGGTGGTTCACGTGGAGGCGGCGGACGAAGCCGGCCACATCGGCGACGCGGCGGCCAAGGTCAAGGCCCTCGAACAGATCGACGAACACATCGTCGGGCCGGTCCTCTCGCGCATCCGCACCTTCAAAGACTGGAAGATAATGGTGGCTCCGGACCACCCGACGCCGGTGGCAACGCGGATGCACAGCGCCGTTCCGCCGCCGTTCTGCATCGCGGGAACAGGAGTGCAGACCGTGCTGGGCCGCCCGTTCAGCGAGGCCAACGGCAACGAGGCCGACCTGCACTGCGATCCGGGTTTTGAGCTGATCGAGTATATGCTGAAACGCTGACCGGGCCTTCAGTACACCGGGGTGCGCCGCGTAGCGCTGAGGACCTGCTTGTACTGCTTCTCGATTTTGCCCAGGCGGGCGACGAGGTTCCGGTCCACCGCGGCGTAGGGTTGGCGCCCGCGGGACAGCTCCACGAACCACTTGACCAGGTTGACGTAGTCACGCAGGCTGACGTATTCCGCGCCGAGCCGCTTGGTGCGGGTGTTCATGTTGTGGTAGTTGCCCAGTGACAAACAGAGGCACGTTGCGTCGTAGCCGAGCTGACCATAGGCCGAGGCCTCGCAGGTACCGCCGTCCATCAGCTTGCGCTGGTAAGCGAAGCCGCGGTCGCGCTTGGCCAGGTCAGCAGCGACGGCACCGCAGTGGGCTGTGACGGCAGGGGTGAAGACGGTGGCCTTGTCGCCCACGCGAAGCACCGGGCCGTCACCGATGCGGGCAAACGGCAACTGCGAACTGGTCTCGACCACCACGACCAGGCTGTTCGTGGGGACGGTGTTCAGTCGGCAGGCCGCCAGGGCGCCCACGAAG
>JANQGB010001240.1 GCA_028277545.1 Phycisphaerae bacterium
GTTTCCACGACGGCCGGCGGTTCCAGCGCTGGGAGGAGCGGGCCGAACGCGGCAGCAACTCGTACCTCAAGGCGATGAAGACCGGCAGCCTGCGTTTCAGGGCCGGCGACTATCCGACGGCCGTGCGGCAGTTCATCCTGGCGGCGGAACTCAACCAGGGGGATGCGGCCAGCCGGTTGCACGTGGTTCATGCGCTGACGGCCGTGGAGCAGTATGCGGCGGCGGTGCCCGCACTGCGCCGGGCGCTTCAGTTGCAGCCCAAGATCGTCTACCTGCCGCTGGATATCCGCACCGAGTATGGTGTGGTGGGTGATTTTGAGAAACACGTTAGCCGGCTGGCAGCGGCGGCCCGCGAGGCCGACACTGATGCCGGGCTGTGGCTGCTGCTGGGCTACTATCACTTCTATTCAGGCCGGGGAGCCGACGCCCACCAGGCCTTACGGCGGGCGGCGGAGCTGGCTCCGACGGATTCCGCCACGCGCCGCCTGCTGGACGTGGCCAAGCTCAGCGCTCCGCCGGCTCCGGTGGCCCCCGCGGAGCCAGCCGAATCGGCCAGGGACAACATCTAGCCGCCATTATCGGCCCCAGGGAGCGGACCGCTCGTATGACGCGCCGCGCCCAGACCCGCCGCCCCGTCGCCAGCCGCGGTCTTGACGCAGGCCATTGTTAGTGGTCTGATTGCTTCTCGATGGGACGAACCGGGTCGATGCGGACCCGGCGCGTCGGACCGCGGCGCTAGCTCAATTGGTAGAGCTCCAGCCTTCCAAGCTGGTTGTTACGAGTTCGAATCTCGTGCGCCGCTTTAACGCCCCGTAGCGACTTACGCGACTTTGCGTGACGCGTTGCGGGGTGTGTTGTGCGCCGAGGTACGGCTACCAATCAGGCAGCCGAGTCGCTAACATTGATGTAGTCTCAAGCGGATCCCGCCCGCCGGAGCGTTTGGCGGGTTGCGTCGGGGATGTCGAGGTCAACACCATGCATCAGAGAAACCTGGGTGGACGGGCCGCGCACGGGCGACAGGCCGGGGCGTTCACGCTGATCGAACTGTTGGTGGTCGTGTCGATCATCGCGCTGCTCATCTCGATTCTGTTGCCTTCGTTAAGGCAGGCTCGCGAGCAGACCAAGTCTGCGGTGTGCCTGGCGGACCTCAAGGGGCTGGGTACGGCCAGCCTGGTGTACTCCGCCGGAGATCAGAACGAGTCGTCCATGCCCGTTCACAAGGGCGTGTTGGATAGCACGATCAGCCCGCCCCTACGGCGGCAAATAGCGTTCTACGGCTTTGGCGGCAAATCGGGGCGCGGCGAATCGCAAGGGTCCACCTTCTTCTGGGGTACGGGCGAGGGCAAGGGCCCGGCTCACCGGCCGCTGAACAAGTTTCTCTACAAGGCCGGCTTTACCGACTACATCGACAATCCCGGCCCCGACGACATCAACTGGCGGAACGACACGAATCTCAATCTGGACACCTACCGCTGTCCGTCGGACAACGGCTACCAGGGCATACATTACAGCGACTGGCGCGACAGCGGCCTAACCTCGTACGACTTCTGGGGCACCAGCTACACGACTAACGCTCTGTGGGTCCGATACGGGGGAGGCAGTCCGTGCGAGAGCAACTCTCCGTTCATGCGGCCCATGTCGCGCGTGCCGGCTCCGACCAACACGGTTTACTACGAGGAGAACGTCGGCCGCTGGGGTTACCTGTTCTTCCCCCAGGGCACGCCGGGGCAGGAGTGCGAGCTGCGCGATCCGTGGGATGTGGGTACCATGCGCGGTTGGCACGGTCGGGAGTGGATGATGAACGTCTCCTTCTGTGACGGCCACGCCGGCACCATCAAGATGAAGGGCTACGACAACCCCCACCTCTCGGCCTATCCCAACTCCGATTTCGAGACCTGGAAGTGCGTCATCATCCGGGGCCAGGGCTGGCAGATCGATACCTTGCCCTCACCCATGGTGACGACCGACATCTGGTGCGACGACGGGCCGGTCTAGACGGCGTTGCGTGCCGCGCGCCGGCACTTCAGGGTCCGCTCTGCGGGCCGGAACACTGCACGGGCAAGATGCCCGTGCCACAGGCTCACAGGCAAGATGCCGGTGCCACAACCGGTAGGGTGCATCTTGATGCACCAGGATAGCCGGTATGCTTCAACTGGCAGGGTCCGCTCCGCGGACCGGACCATCTGCACCGGCAAGATGCCCGTGCCACAGGCTCACCGGCAAGATGCCGGTGCCACAACCGGTAGGGTGCATCTTGATGCACCAGGATAGCTCCATCCGGCTCCGCAACCCTCCCCGAGCCCTACGGGCAGCTACTTAGCATGTTCCCGAACCGGGCTTTGACTGCCGACGTGTCCAGCGTGTTTATGAAGCCGTCGATGTTCATGTCATAGCGGAAGTTCGAGGCGTCAACGTTCTGGCCCCAGCGGGCCTTGACGGCAGAGAAGTCGACCGTGTTCACGATCAGGTCGCCGTCCACGCTGCCCTGGAGAGTGCCGATAGCGTACTGGTCGGTCACCTCGCCGGTGAAGGTAACCGTGCAGCAGTCGTTTCTGGGCAAAGCAGGATCAAGCTGTACGGTGATGGTGTTGCTGCCATCGGCCAGGGGTGTAACCGCGCCGGCGTAGGTGACGGTCTGGGCGCAGCTCACCGACGCGGAGAAGCTCGACACGGGCAGAGTCACATCGAATTCCAATTCCTCCACGTCGCGGGCTCGCCACTCGAGGTTGTCGCCCGAGAAACGGAAGCCGTCGCCGATGCCCAGGTCGATGCAGAATTCGCCGGAGGGCCCGTGTGTCATACAACTCCGCC